>JAUUVE010000120.1 GCA_030589715.1 Desulfobacteraceae bacterium
ACCATAATACTACATATTGTGGCTGGTTGAGTCAAGTGGATACCCCGTTATAATTATAATACTGGTTCCAAAATTCATAATGCCTGCCAATAGCCAGAAATACGACGATTTCAGCATACTAAACCAAATACTCACGATCTTGCAACTGTTAAAATTGAATGCTATGCATTGAAAGGGATTCAGGCCTACGGCCCATCGTGCACTATCTTGCCGCCCACAACGGTCATTTTTACCTGACAGCCAGGGATTTCCTCCGGCCGCAACCCCATGGGGTCTTTATCCAGCACCACAAAGTCGGCCGTTTTTCCCTCCTTCAGGGTTCCCCGCATCTCTTCCTCAAAAGAAAAATAGGCCGCCTCCCGGGTGTAAAGCTCAAAGGCCTGTTTTGCGGTGATGGACTCCGAGGGTCCGAACTCCTTGCCGCTCGCTGTCCTTCGGCAGATGGCGTCTCGAACGCCAATGAGAGGATTGGGTTCCGCCACGGGACAATCGGAAGAGAGGGCGAATTTGATCTTTCGTTTCAAAAACGTTCCAAAACGATAGAGATCTTGAGACCGGTCCGGTCCGTAGGCCTCGATGAATCCATCGCCGAGAAGCGAGAAAAAATTGGCCTGGCTGGTAATGTACAGATCCAGATCTTCCACCCTGTCGATCTGAGAGGGGGTGAGATTTCCGGCATGGACAATATGATGGCGCATTGGATTGCCTTTTGCGATGATCTGCTCGAAGGCCTTGAGGAGCATATCCAGGGCGCGATCTCCCTGGGCATGAACAGAAATTTGGTATCCGGCCCCATCAAATTTCTGAATTTCCCGGCTGATCCCATCCTGATCGTAATTCAAGATTCCTGTCCCACCACCCCCTCCGGCAAAGGGCTCAAACACGGCCGCGGTTCTGCTGCTCATCCCTCCATCAAGGAATATCTTGACGGCCCCCATCTTGACCCATTCCGAACCGAACCCGCGATCAATGCCTGCGGCCATGAAGGGATCGGCCCAGAGGTTTAGGATGTAAGCAGTTAGACGGAACGGGAAGCGCCCGGAATCTGCAACTTCCTGGTAGGTTCGAAGGGTCAGGGCATCAACAAATGGGTCATGGGCACCCACAAGGCCGAGGCTATGGTAGTGCGCCGCGCATCGAATCATCATCTCACATCTTGCCTCTTTGTCGTATTCGCTCATCATCTTCATATAGATTGAAGGAGTGTCGAAGAACAGGGGTCCCATAAAAGCCGATTCACTCAAGATTCCATTTGGGTCGCCGTTTGCATCTCTGAGTATCTTTCCTCCGGGCGGGTCAGGGGTCTTTTTTGTAAAGCCCAGTTCCTTTAAGGCGAGGGTATTGACCACGGCTCCGTGAACAGACACATGAACGAGGCAAATGGGATGTTTTTTTGTCGCCCTGTCCAGGTCATCTTTGGTCAGATCCTTGTTGTCGTCGAGCAAATAAGGCGCATACCCCCAACCCATAATCCATTTCCCAGACGGGGTATTTGCCTCCTTGGCGCGCAAGGCCTCTAGCAGGTCCTCTCCTCGCACACATCCGGCCGCGGGTCGGCAATCTGCCTGGTCGGTCAGCAATGCATACAGGCAGAAATGGTTATGAGTATCGATGAGACCCGGAAGTAAAGTTTGCCCTTTGAGGTCGATAACCTTTGTTGCAGGTTCGGCCAATTTCTCGACCTCGGCTCTCCTCCCCACCCGGTAAATCCTGCCGAATTGCACGGCCAGGGCCTCCGCCCTGGGGCTCGCTTCCTCCATGGTAAGGATGTTTCCGTTTTTAAAAATTGTCTCCATTTGTACCCCTCCAATCGGACTTTCTAAGCTATGCCAGCCAGTGCCCGACTGAGACCGTCAGCACTCCGCCGAAGAAAGCGAGGTAGCGGTTGCCTTCAATGTCCCAAAGGTAGTGGTCCTTGGCCCTGGCAACGATCAGGGGGTGGTCATCGTAAAAAGGCGTAACAGCGGGAAAAATGTACTCTTTGTATCGTTTGAAGATTGTCTTAGTTGCATCAGTCACCATGATTTGTGTCATCATCACATCTCCGCATTTGAAGGGAGGCCTCTATTTCGAGGATTGAAATTTGAGCCTGACCCCGTACCATCTTCCGGAGCTACCCCAGTTAAATGCGCTGCGCTGTCACAAGAGTGAATTTCACGTGATAAACGGGACAACCGCAGAAATCGGGAAAAATAACAGTTTTCGTTTAGACACTATTTATTTGGGTGTGCTTTCCACAGGGTAGCTTTTTTATATGGTTGGATAACCATACCCTTGTGAATTAGTAAAATCAAGTCATATATTCCATTGGAATATTCACTTTTTTTTGGCTTTCAGTCTAAGGAGCTAGAGTTGGTGAAAATGTTGAGATCAAAAACGGTTTCTGAATGAATCCTTTGGCGCCGGCATCAAGTATATAGTTGGGGGACGTAGTTGACTATATTGACTTGGTGTCATCGCTTCTTCTCAGCTGCAGTGGTAATGTCAAAACAGAGACTAGACCAGCATGGCAACAGTGGCGAATCGTCCGGTCTTTCCCTCTCCCCTATAGGAGTAAAAGAGGTCGGTCCTGCACCGGGTGCAGATGCCGGCAACCTGGATATTCTCATCCCTTACTCCTGCCTCCACCAATTGCCAGCAGCTTATGGCCCACAGATCAAAGTAATTTTTGCGGACCATGAAGTGCTCAAAGCCTTTGGGGAATATCTGCCTGTAGCTTACGAATTCAGAACAGCAGGGACCCAGGGAAGGGCCGATAGCCGCCAGGAGGTCTTTCGCTTTACAATCAAACTCCTTGCTCATGCGGGCTATTACCCGGCCCAGGATATTGCGGACATTCCCCCGCCAGCCGCAGTGGACATTGGCCAACACCCTTTTCCCAGGGTCGAAGATTATGACGCCCTGGCAGTCGGCCTGTTTGACCATGAGGGCAACATGGGGGATCTCTGTTATGATGGCATCTGCAGGGGGGGTGCTGTCCGGGCCTTCCACACACTCTTTTCCCAGGACCACGATTTCCGTGCCGTGGGACTGGTTCATGAATCTCAGGCGCACCGCACCTATGGTATTCTTGATCTTAGACAGATTCCCGGTCACATACTCGGGAAGATCACCCACACTGTAGCTTGTGTTGAGGCTGTGAAAAGGGGGGGCACTTTCACCACCACGGCGCGTAAAGACACCGTGTACAAGGTGGGGATTTGCGGAAAGCATAGGGTATTGGAAGTATCTTATCCCTCTATTTAGCCAAAGGAGGTCAGACAGGTTTAGTATGCGGGTTTTTGAGGAATTGTGTAAAAAGACAAGAGATGCTTGACGGGAATTTTCTTGGGGTCCTTGGTCGTGCATCCTTATTTGAACCGTGACCAAGAAGGCCTCGCCATCGGGAGAAATGAGATAGATCCCATCACGACACAGACTCTCTTACTTACCGCTGCTTCCTCCCGGATCTGACGGGGTTCATAAGGGCCTGTCACGTGAGGTCCAGCTCCTCTCCAAAGACAGCAAAGGTTCAACTCGAATCAAGGATCTCCTAAAGGATTTTCAACCCCGCATGAGCGGATTTCGGGTTACAGGGCACCGCTAGCTCCCCGTCTAGCACGACCAAGGGTTTTAGAGACTTGTCAGCCTATATCAACCTTTTCTTTGAGCTCCTTGCCCACCTTGAAAAAGGGGAGTTTCTTGGGTGCTACCTCTATCACCTCGCCTGTCTTGGGGTTCCTCCCCTTGTAACCATCATATTGTCTTACCTTAAAGCTGCCGAGTCCTCTGATCTCCACCCTTTCGCCTCCTATGAGGGCCTTTTCCATGTCTCCGAAGACCGTATTGACCACCTCTTCGGCCCTCTTAATGGGCAGATTCTCCTCTTTGGAAAGGGCTTCTATCAATTGAGATTTGTTCATGGGCTTCCTCTTTCAAATAAGGGGGAACAATTGAAACGGCTACCTGGGTACGCGACAAAAATAGCCGATCGGATTTCCCAAGTCAAGATCAAAATCGGGCAAAAAAGCATGAGACCGGAGAAAAACTTCTGCGCCTCCCTGGCAGATGTCCGCCCCCTCAGTTAAGGTACGATTCATGGGGGGGATGATACGGAAAATAGATCCCTGGCTCCTTTGGCAGGCAGGGGGCTAATGCTCTGGCCCCTAACGGGGTTTACTTTTCTCGGGCCTTGAGTTATAAGGCCTGAGATTTTGTACACTGAAAAGGTGATAAGGGCTGCTACCATGAAAAAGCTGATCCGACAGGGGATAGAGGATCTGGTCCCCTATCCCCCTGGAAAACCAATAGAGGAACTTGAAAGGGAACTGGGTATAGAAGGGTCAATCAAACTGGCCTCCAATGAAAACCCATTGGGGCCATCTCCCCTGGCGGCGAGCGCCATCAAGGATAAGGTGCACACCCTTAACCGCTATCCGGATGGAAGCGGGTACTACCTCAAGGAAAAGATTGCTGAGAAGTGTAAGGTCCCCGCCGATCAGATCATACTGGGGAATGGCTCAAATGAGTTGATCGAACTATTGATTCGAACATTTCTGTCTACGGGGGAGCATGCAGTCCAGGCCTTTCCTACCTTCCTCGTATATGAAAAGATCGTAAAAGGGGCTGGAGGCAGAATGAGCTCGGTCCCCCTTCTTTCAGATTTCAGGATAGATTTGGAGGGGATCTCCAGGGCAATCACTCCTGAGACCAAGATCGTTTTTATCAATAACCCGAATAACCCGACCGGTTCTGCCATTTCAAAGGGGGAGATGACCGGTTTCCTGAGCGAGATTCCGGACGATGTCATAGTGGCACTTGATGAGGCCTATATAGAGTTCGTCACGGATGATTCGGTTTCCAGGGGTCTTGAACTATTGGAGGGGCGCCCATTATTGTTCGTCCTGAGGACCTTTTCAAAGCTATACGGCCTAGCCGGGCTCAGGATAGGTTACGGGTTTGGATCCAGGGAAATGATTGAATATATGAATCGTGTGAGGCAGCCCTTTAACGCCAATGCCCTGGCGCAGGCGGCTGCCACTGCGGCAATGGACGACTCCGAATTTATCTCCCGGACTCTAAGAGTCGTAAGGGAGGGTCTCCAATACCTGTACCAAAGACTTGAGGAACTGGGTATCGAGTATGTCCCCACCCAGGCCAATTTTTTCTTGATTAAGGTGCCAATCGGTGGAAAGAAGACCTACGAACTGATGCTGAGGGAAGGGGTTATAGTAAGGGCAATGGATAGCTTCGGGCTTCCGGACTATATTCGGATAAATGTGGGGTTGCAGGAAGAGAATGAGAGGTTTATCAGGACGCTCAGCAAGGTATTGGCCGGGCATCCGGGTTAGTGATATGAATAATATCATAACCATTGATGGGCCGGGCGGGTCAGGAAAGAGCACCATTAGCCGCATGCTGGCAAGAAAGATCAATTTTCTATATCTCGATACAGGGGCCATGTACCGGGCCGTTGCACTGGCGGCAAATCGAGAAGATATCGATTTCAGGGATGGAAAGAGGCTTGGTGAGCTTTGCGGATTGCTTGACCTCCACTTTGACACGGATGAAGAACCACCCAGCCTGTTTTTGGGCAACGAGGACATATCCATGGCAATAAGGGGCCCTGAGATGGACATGCTCTCCTCAGAGGTGTCTGCTGTAAAAGAGGTGAGGGAGGCCATGGTCTCTATTCAGCGGAAGATGGCAAGAGAGACCAAGGTCGTTGCCGAAGGCAGGGACATGGGGACTGTGGTCTTTCGGGAGGCGGGACACAAGTTCTTCCTTACGGCCTCCCATGCAGTAAGGGCAGAGCGAAGATACAAGGAGAGGCTGGAACGCGGAGAAGCGGTTTTAAGGAGCGTTGTGGAGGCGGAACTAAAAAGGAGGGACCGTCAGGACGAAACGCGATCCATTTCTCCCCTCAGGCCTGCAGAGGATGCCATTGTGATAGATTCGACCGGTTTAGATCCTGAGGAGGTAGTTGAGGAGATACTGGATCATCTTGCGGGGAGCTAGATCAGTAAAGGGTTTCCGCGCACAGATTTTTCAAATAAGTATTGAACTTAGCAACAGCCTTTGGTACAAAGTAAAATTTAGGGCATTTTTTAGTGCAAATCCACTGAGGGGGGTATTTAGGTTGATGGAAAAAGAAACAAACAGCGCAACCCAAAAGGAAATCCTTGAGACTAAAAATCCAGACATCCTGATTGAGGAGGAACAACAGCCTGTCCAGCAGGAAAAAGAGACAGATATGGCTGATGCTCCAGAGGAACCGGAACCTGTCGAGCAGGAAACTGAGGTAGACATGGTTCATGCTCCAGAGGAACCGGAACCTGTCCAGCAGGAAACAGGGGTAGACATGGCTGATGCTCCAGAGGAACCGGAACCTGTCGAACAGGAAACTGAGGTAGACATGGTTCATGCTCCAGAGGCGCAGGAACCTGTCGAGCAGGAAACAGGGGCAGATATGGCTGATGCTTCAGTTGGACCTGCCCATGACGATGAGGAGGAAGCTGAAAATTTTGCAAATGATTCTGATGAACCGCTCCAGAGTAAGCAGGAGCCAGAGGTACAC
>JAUUVE010000289.1 GCA_030589715.1 Desulfobacteraceae bacterium
AGGCCATCAAGAGGTATTATGAAATTCAGGAGAAGAACCTCCAGGGCGGGGGCATCAAACATATCGAAAGGCAACACGGTCGGGGTAAGCTGACTGCCCGGGAGAGGATCGAGATTCTGATCGATCCCGGGACCTTTAGTGAGTTGGGGTCCTGTGTGGACACCACGAGCGTTCGTATTGACGGTCGAATACCAGAGGCCCCCTGTGACGGCGCCGTCACCGGCCCGGCCCGGATCCATGGCCGCCTGATCATGGTCCATGCGAGCGACTTCACGGTCCTGGGCGGGTCTGTCGGTGCCCAGCACATGTTGAAGATCTCGAGGCCTCTCGAGATGGCCGCAATGTGGGGGATTCCCTATGTCATTCTCCTGGACTCTTCCGGGGGCCGGCTCGGGTACCAGGACGTCCCAATGGCCGGTCTGGACTGGCAGTTCAGGCTCCAGTCGGTGTATTCGGGGGTCATTCCCCAGATTACCGTCCTTATGGGACCTTGCATCGCCGGCGGGGCATATATCCCGGCCTTGTGTGACTTCCTGCTCATGAGCCGTGTCTCGGCCAACATGTGGCTCGGCGGTCCCCGACAGACACAAGCCGCCACCTCGGAGAAGATGGCGCGCAACGTGGGCGGCGCAGACTACCATATGCAGTTTACCGGCACCTGTGATGCGGTGGGTGAGGACGATGAAGAGACCATCAGGAAATGCCGGGAGTTGCTTCGTTATTTGCCCCAGAGCTTTAGAGAAAAACCTTTTGAATGGGAACGGACCGATGATCCGGACCGGGAAACTGATTGTCTGATTGACATTGTTCCTGATGAATTCGATCAGGCTTACGACATGCATGACGTCATCAAAGAGCTGGTCGACAGTGGAGATTACTTTGAGATTAAGGATGAGTACGCCAAAAATCTGATCACCTGCTTCTGCAGGTTCAACGGCCAGGTCGTGGGCCTCGTGGCCAACAATCCCCGTTATCCGGGCAGTATTCTGGAACGAGACTCCTGCGACAAGTACTACCGTTTTCTGCAGGCCCTTGATGCATACAACGTCCCTCTGGTCAACCTGGTGGACACACCCCCTGTGGTGCCGGGTGAGGCGGAGGAAGCGTTGGGTCTGATCAGGCATGTGGGCAAGATAGCCGATGTATATGCCACCGCCACCGTGCCAAAAATAAGCATTGTCCTTCGCGAGGCATATGCCGATGCAGGGAGCATGATCACAGGGGCCCTAAAAAGCATGGGGGCCGACCTGACCTACGCCTGGCCCATCGCGCGATTCGCCGTAGAGGCTTCTCAATTGGACTATCGAGAGGTTTATGGGAAAGGTATCGAGGAAGACGCCTACGAGGGATATCTGAACAGGTCAAGAGAGAAGGTGGACGTCTTTGAAGCCGCCAGGAGCTGGACCGCACAGATGGTGGATGAAATCATTGAACCCAAGAACACGAGGAAAAAGATCATCGAGGCCCTAAAGATCACAACGAACAAGAGAGAAAAACTACCACGGAGGGCAAAAAACCACGGAACGCCACCCATATAAGGCATAAAGCACCTAAATAGTGGCTGGACGAAAACCTCAAAAAGGGTTTTTCAATTTTGCTCAGAGGTTTTCAACTTACTGAGATAGCTTTCTTTTTTGAATCCGCAATCCGCAATCCAAAATCCAAAATCGTGCCTGAACGGGGTTTTCGTTCAGGCACTAAATAGTCCCTTGACAAAGGGGAGCCGTTTTTCTAAGGTCTTGATTGATTTCTTGACCAACCGACCATAACACCCAAAGGGGTACCCGCATTGAGCTTACCACACGCGCGCTCTCATGCACATTCCGCTCGGTTAAACTATCTTTCCATAGTCCCAAATAATTCCTGCCAAAATATTTTAAAATCCGGGTCACCATCTTCAAGATTATTATCACCTGTTTGGGGCCAAAAGGAGGCCCTTTCCGTAAATACGGTTTCAGCAACCAATAAAATTTTTTAAAAGGAGGTGAAAAAAAGAGCAAGAAAAACATTTATCCATCTTTTACCGAGGGTGAGGTTCGCAGTGGTGGGCCTTTCCTTTATTAAGGAGGAGCAGTCATGAAACAGAGAGCATTCTTGGTTTTGGCGTTTATCCTGGCCATGGTTTTTTTTCTTGTTGGTCCTGTTTCAGCAAAAGAGATAAAGACCCTTTCCCAGTTTCCCATGAGCGGACCTGTGGGATCCTTGCCCGAATTTGGATGGGGGTTTATCGATGGCATGAACTGGGTAAACAGCGAGGGAGGCGGTGTCAACGGCAAGAAGATCAAGTGGTTTTTGGAAGATTTTCGATACAGCCCAACGGTTGAGGTGGCCAATTTCAGCAAGTACACTGCAGAACACCCGCCGGACGAACTCCTTATGGCCACCGGATATATCACCGGGGGCCTCAAGCCCTTGATTGACAAGGTGAATAAGGAGCAAAAGATCCCTTGGCTCGATGGCTCTTACTCCACCGAGATCTTCGGTGCTGAGGGGGGCCCGTCAAAATACCCCTATTACTATTCCCTGGGGGCCACCTATGGCGATCAGCTAAAAACCTTATTGAAGTGGATTAAGGAGAATTACAAGGGCAAGGGAAAGCCGAGAGTCGGTTTTGTTTACAGCCCCACCGCCTGGGGAAGAGATGGCATACCCGAGGCCAGGGCCTACGCCAAAAAGAAGGGCATTGATCTGGTTGCAGAGATTGAGTATCCGTACAGTGCCACCTCTGCCACCAGTGAATGCATGGAACTGCGCAAGGCAAAGGCCCAGTATGTGATCTATCATGGTTTTTCAGGGGCCTCCGGTTGCACCGCCATCTTCTTTAAGACCGCAAAGAAGATCCTGAAGGGTGTTCAGCTCATGGGAACCCACTACACAACAGGGAGGATGCCGATTCTGGTCGCTCAGGAGGCTTATGACGGATACATTGGGGTCGCCACCAGGCCTTTCCTTGATGCGGTACCCCGCTCCAAAACCCCCATGGACAACCCCATGGTGAAGATGGCCCACGACTTTGCCAAGAAGTACCGGCCGGAAGAATACAAGAAAGGGCTGAAGGGAGGAATCAAGGATATGTTCCTTTACACGGAGGGATTGACATATGCCCTTATGCTCCAGAAGGCCTTAACCGATGCCGACAATGCAGGCGATCTCAGCCGCGAAGGGGTCAAAAAGGCCCTCGATAATATGGTCTGGGACTTCAACGGCATGTTCGGGGGAAAGACATTTTCTTACAAGTCCCATACCATACCCATGTTGCAGATCTTCAAGGCCAAAGTAAAGATGGTCGACGTGGGAGGGAAGAAGGTTCCCACCGGAGCCGTGGTGCCCATCAGCGAATGGATCAACGTTGATGAGGTTAAGTGGTAGGAAATAGTGGAAAGCCAGGGCGGGGGGCTCCCCCCGCCCCTCGGGCCTCCAGGTCGGGGAGCTGACCGAGGTCCCCAGCATCGTGTGGATGGTAAAATCATATCTCCCTGGAGGTCAATATGGTGGATTTTATTCAGGCCTTGGGTTCCGGAATACTGGTGGGTCTGGTTTATGCCCTGCTGGGTCTCTCCATAGTTATCATCTACAGGGCCTCTGAGGCATTTAACTTTGCCATTGGCGAATTCCTCGTCATCGGTTCCTTTCTATTCTATATCCTGTTTTTCGATCTCCGTATTCCAATAGTGATTGCACTTCCCCTGGGGTTGCTTGCCGCTGCCATGGTGGGTGCCTTGGTGGAACGGCTCACCATCAAACCACTCCTGGGCAGATCCCCCCTCTCGATGACCATCATAACCCTGGGCTTAGGTTTTTTCCTGAGGGCATGTGTTCAGCTCATATTCGGCTCACACAGCTATTCCTTTTTTCTTGA
>JAUUVE010000073.1 GCA_030589715.1 Desulfobacteraceae bacterium
AAGACAACGAAAAAGAGAATGAGTGGATCGGGGAAACAGCTAATTCATCTGAGGGTCAAGAGCGAATTCAGGTACTACCGGAAGAATTTTGGGCTGTGAAGCGTTTTGTCTGTTGCGACCGTCGAAGTCCTTTGGAAATTGGTGATATGGGTCAAGAATACGTTCGTCAGGGATGAGGAATCGGCTATCAAGAAAGAGGAGGCAGCCGTCATAACGGGCCTCATATTCAAAACACTCATAAAGGACAGGTTTGGAAAGGAGACGAAACCGTAGGTTGAAACTCGATACATGAAACTTGATACTCGAAACTGGGTTCTGTATTTCAGGGACTGTCTTGTGAGTCTTGTATCTGTAAGGGGCAACGAACCGATGCATCTTTTTTTGAGTATCAAGTATCAAGTTTCCAGTTTCAAATCCGGAGGACTATCCGTGTTCGACAATCTAAGGGCCGATCTTAAGACCTATGACGGGGATTGGGCCTGCCAGGGCTTCTGGGTCATGATCGTATATCGCTTCGGGAGGTGGCGGTACAGCATTCAGAAGGCATGGGTGCGAAAACCTTTTTCTCTCATATATAAATTCCTTTATAAGGTGGTGCAGGTCATGACCGGCATAGAGTTTCCGTGCGAGGTGGAGATCGGAAGAAACTTCCGTATCGACCATTTCTCCGACATTATCGTCAGCGGATATGCGAGGTTTGGAGATAATTGTATCATACGAAACGGCGTCACCGTGGGACTGAGGCATACAGAACATCCCGTTGCCCCCAAGATCGGGAATAACGTGGATATCGGGGCAGGGGCCAAGATCCTCGGCGACATCACAGTGGGCGACAATGTGGTTATAGGGGCGAACGCCGTGGTGATCACGGATGTGCCGCCCAATAGCGTGGCAATTGGGGTTCCGGCAAAGATTGTAGCCAAGAGACCGCATAAAGTCACGGAGAGTACGGACTATCAATAGGCCAAATGATTACCGTCTCATGAACGTTGTCCATTACCTCCTGCACAAGGGGGATGACCTTCGACCTTGGACTTCGAACTTCGGAGTTTGGACGTAGGGCTCTCATTATGGATGTGGATTGCGTCATCATAGGGGTGAATGCCGAGTCGACCCTGGAAGAGTGTATCCGGAGTGTTGTGGAGACCAATTATTCAAGGGGAAAGGTCCATGTCTACTTTGTTGACGGCGGTTCTACGGATCGCAGTATTGAGATTGCCCAGAGTTTTTCCGGGGTCCACGTAATAGAGATTCACCCAGAATATCCCTCCCCTGGCATTGGAAGAAACGCTGGATGGCGAAAGGGCTCTTCCCCCATGGTCCAATTCCTGGATTCCGATACGGTTCTAGATCCTGGCTGGTTGGATAAAGCCATTGATGCCCTGACCGAGAAAGTAGGGGCTGTCCGAGGGAATAGGGAGGAGATTAACCCTGATGCGTCAGTCTTCAATTGGATCGGAGATCTGGAATGGAATGGACCACCGGGTGAATGCGAGACCTTCGGCGGAGACGTTCTCATCCGGAGATTGGTCCTCGAGGAGACTGGAGGATATGATGACATCCTGGTAGGGGGAGAGGACCCTGAACTCAGCCGGCGGGTGAGACTGAAAGGATGGAAGATTGTTCAACTGGATGACCCCATGACCCGACACGATCTTGCCATGACCCGTGTGAGCCAATACTGGAAGAGGGGCTTTCGCACAGGTTATGGGTATGCCGCTGTGGCCATGCGCCACGGTTTTGGATCCAGACAATTCTCAATTTACGAGTTTGCTCGAATTATTATCAGGGGGGGCGGTTCGGTTGCCTTGGCAGTCATCGGTCTCATTGGAGCCATATGGTGCCCATGGTCTCTTTTTCTGCTCCTTCCTGCCGCTCTGTTGCTGTTTTATCCACTCATATTGAGAGCCTCTTACTTGAGGAATGATAAAGATCTTGGTCCCGGAAAGACCATGCTTTATGCGCTGCACTGCTCTTTCGTGGTGCTTCCCGAGTTCCTTGGGATCCTTCGGTTTCTCGTAGGCAAGGTCCTATCTCGGCCCCTAAGAAACAAGAGAAACGTGCTGAGGACCAGAACCTCCCGCTCAACCCTGTTTCCGCTGTGATGTTGGGCAATAGACAAACAACGAAGGTGACGACGTGGACGGGACGTCAGAACTAAAGGCGATGAGAAGGTCTGCCAAGCCGATCAACCCTGTTGAGACATTAACGCGGCACTGGTTGAAGATCCTTGTTTTTGGGGGCGTCCTGTTCCTGCTGCTCATCCCCCTGGCCTTCATGTTTACGCAACCCTTCTATTTGGCCATTGGCAAACTCCGCATCTCTCCGGCAATTGCAACCTTTATTGCCCGTTTCGAAGAAACTCCCATAGTCCCTTATTACAAAGACTATGTCAGGACACAAGTTGACCGGATCCAGGAGCCAACGATCCTCGAAGGTGCGATCAACAGGCTCCCGGCCGATTTGAAGCAGAGATTTATCCCCAGGGGGGGATCCGTTTCACTGGCTGCCACGCTTCTCGGGGAGCGCTTGAAAGTCAAACATATCATAGGGACTCACCTCATCCTCCTTAATGTGAGCGGGACGTCACCAGGGGGCCTTGCCGAGGTCATAAACAATGTGATGGAGGTCTATCTGGATAAGCTTAGGGCCGAAGAAGAAGGAAAAGACCATCGACGTCTGACATATCTTAGCAAGGAAAAGGAGCGGCTTGATAATGAAATCATAAGATATGAGAAACTGTACAAAGAGATAGCCGAATCGGTCGGGACGAGCACATTTTCTGAACTCTACAATATTCATAACGAGCAGGTCGCTGCAATTCAAAAGGAATATGTGGCTGCCTATGCCAATAGGGCAGAAAAGGAGAATCTCTTGATGGCTGCCAAAAGGGAGGCAGATTTCCTCAAGGGCATTTCTCTCGAACCTCTAGTTGACGAGATGGTGGAAAAGGATGAATCCCTTTGGGATACTGCCTGGTGGACGTATAAGACGCTTCAGGAGATGAGGGCCTCCCTCGACGGGGTGACCGAGAATAACCCGGACAGAAAGTACGTGGAAGAACGCATGAAAGGGATGTCTAAGTATCTTGGAAAACTAAGGGCCGAAGTGAGAGAGCGGGCTCATCGAATTATTTATGAGAAGCGGGATGTCGAAATAAAGCAGAAGATTGTCCGGGCTGAGTTCGCTTTTGAAGCGGCTAAACAGGAAGAACAAGAGATCCTTAGGGAACTCGATAGGGCGAAGGCCGAGAGCGCAAAGACCTCACAAAATATGTTGGAGGGGCAGCAGGTTGAGACGAGGCTAAAGAGTCTCAGAGAGGTTGTTAAGCGCATCGGGGACCGCATCACTGAGCTGAAGTTGGAGTCGAGGGCGCCGGGAAGGGTGACCCTTGAAAGTCGGGCAAGGAGCCCCGAGATTCCTGCCGGGAGCAATCTCAAGAAGCTTTTTGTCGTGGTCTTTATGTTGTCTTTCGGGCTGATCACCGTCATCTGCTTCCTTTTCGATCTGCAAGACAATAGGGTGCGAACCAGAAAGGATGTTGTCAATGCGCTAGGCGCCCCGCCTACGTGGCCGATTTCTGATTATCTTGTTACAGGGGAGAGGGGCATACCTTTTTCAAGGGTGACCCTCGATGATCCATCGAACGTGGTTTCCAAAGCCATCCGCAGCCTGGCTGTCAAACTCAACAAAGACAGGGAAGATCATGCAGCCAAGCTTACGGTGGTGACGGGGGTAGATTCAAGAAGTGGAGTGACAGAAATTCTTGTGAATACTGCCCATGCAATGGCCTTGATCTGTCAAAAAGTCCTGGTTATTGAGTCGAATTTTGCAAACCCGAAGCTGGGCCAGTTGCTTCAGGTTGAAGAAGGTAAAAAGGGGTTGGTGGATTTTCTGCTGGGCAGGGCCGATATCCAGGAATGCATCGTGCGTGACGAGGAAAGAGGTCTTGATCTGTTGCTGGCAGGGCATAGCCCAACGCGTGATGAGTTGGCGCTCCTGGACAGATCCAAGATTCTCCAAATGCTGAATTCGCTTCGAGACCAATATCAGTTTCTGTTTATGGACACGGCGCCCATCCTTGTAAGCGATCTGACGGAGTTCCTTGTGGTGCACGCCGACTTTGTGGCCCTTGTGATCCAGGGTGATCGAAGTTTTTACAAGAATCTCTACCTGGCTGGTGACGTTCTTATCAGGCTTGAGACCCCTGCAATTGCGCCGGTGCTTAACTGGGGTGCGCCAAGGTACAGAACCAAAGGCCAGAAGATTGTTTACAGAATTCTCCGGCCCATTCAAAAGAGGCTAACTGAGCAACCGGAAGTGACCGCGGATGAGCCGGAAGAGGGACCCGTATCAAAGACATCTCAAGCGGGTCGTGAACTCAAGGGAGCGGCCGAGAAAATCGTGTCACAAACAAAAACGTTTTTGAACTGGATGAGGCAGGTTAGACCGCCCAGATTCAAGACGATTCTCATCTTGATTGGGCTGGGGATCGCTACGGCCCTAGCGGTAGGTTTTGCTGCCAAGAAGAAGCAAATCCCTGTGTTTTTCAAAGGGAAGGCTGAACAAGTAGGGTCAAAGACGTCCGATTCGGGGAAATCGGTACCCGAGATGCGGAGGTCTATTCCGCCGGAAAAGGTCCCTACGGATCAATTCGGAGGAGACACAACAGTTCAAACGGGTGCAGGGAGGCCAACAAGGTCATCTCAAAAGGGCATTATCGTAGAGATCCCGTCATCCGTCAAAAAAGGCGAAGATGCCTCTAAAAAGGAGGTCATACCCTTGGGTCTATTTCCGGAACAGGATTTGGAGGAGATCGTTAAAACAGAAGTGTTAACCACAACCCTGGAAGACTCTTCCTCAAGAGACGATGCACACCAGCCCGCAGACCCTGGGTTGAACACCGGACCAGGGGAGTCAAAGCGCGGTCGTGAGTTCCAAAAAACTGCGGCAGACACGGATGAAGGCCATGACGAGAAGCTAAAGCGTGCGTCCTGGATTCTCAGTCACAATCCCAGTGCCTTTACCATACAGTTGCTCGGAGTCGGAAATGAGGCCTCTTTGGTCGAGTTTGTCAGGACTCACGGGTTGGAGGGAAACACGGCCTATTTCTATAAGAGGAATAAGGGAAGGGAGTGGTATGCCCTGATCTATGGCCTGTACCCCGATAAGGGCAGCGCCGTTCGGGAGGTGGGGCTCCTCCCGGAGCATTTGCGTAAGTCAGGCCCCTGGGTGAGAAGTTTTGGCAGTATCCAGCGTGACATTTCAAGAAAAGAAGATGTCGGGTGACCCCGATGCTGCATTGGAATTCACCCAAATGCCCAGGATATGCTATCATACAAGCCCAGAATTTGACAACTGGTGCAATCGAAGGACTTCAAAAAATGTGAATTCGTCATGTATCATCAATTCAGCACTCTAATGCTGCAGTAACCGATCGTTTTCTAAAAAGCGCCAGGTTTTTTGCAACATCGGGGTTGACGGAAAGGGGCAACTGAAATGGTGAAGGTCCTTTTGATTATGGAACAGTGTAACCCCGAGTGGGTATCTGTTCCCTTGGTGGGTTTCAATTTTTACAGCGTTATCAGAAAAAGGGTTGAGTCGACGCTTGTTACCCACGAAAGAAACCGGAATGCACTTGAAAAGGTCAGGGAGGGCCACGAAATTGTTTACATTTCCGAGGGCCCAAAGATTCGCAGTTACTATAGCCTGACACGACGACTGACCTCAAGGGGGGCAGTCAACTGGCCCTTGCAACACGCGCTCTCCTATCCCATATACAATGAGTTTAACAAGAAGGTCTACCGATTGTTTCACCAAAGGGTTGAAGCTAAGGAATTCGATGTTGTCCATGCACTCACCCCGATGCTTCCAAGATATCCTGTCAAAATGATAAATGCCTGCCGGGATACCCCTTTTGTGCTTGGGCCGATTAACGGGGGAATCCCTTTTCCCAGGAGCTTTGGCGCAGTGGGGAGGAAAGAGTTTTCGCATTTCAACTTTTTACGGTTCTTTTCCAGGTTGATTCCAGGCTATGCCAAGACGTATCAAAACGCCGACAGGGTATTGGCAGGTTCCTCGTACACCATGACAATGATCAGGGAGAGGTTTTATATCAGACCAAACCGTATCAAGCTTTTTTTTGAAAACGGTATCCCGAAATCCTTTTTTGGTACACCAAAAAAATCCAAGGCTGGAGATGGAGATATTCGATTACTATTTGTAGGTCGCCTCGTACCTTATAAAGGTTCGGATATGGTAATTGATGCCCTGAGCCGGGTGGACAGGGCTACGCTCAAAAAAATGCGGTTTTCAATCGTGGGAGACGGCTCGGAGAGGGGATCCTTGGAAAAGCAAAGCCGAGATCTCGGTTTGGATGATGTGGTCCGTTTTGCAGGATGGGTTGATCAGAATGAGACGGCGCGGTTTTATAAGGAATCTGATCTTTTCTGTTTCCCTTCTGTGAGGGAATTTGGGGGTGCTGTTGTATTGGAAGCCATGGCATCCGGGCTTCCCTGTGTGGTTGTGGACCATGGGGGGATCGGTGAGTATGTAACCGACGAGACCGGGTTTAAAATTGCGCCGCGATCAAGGGACTATATCACGGAAGAGCTTGCCCTCAAGATTCAGGCCCTGGTCCATAACAAATCCCTTTATGAAGCGATGAGTAAGAAGGCAGTGGAGCGAGCGAGGGAATTCGAATGGGAGAAGAAGGGAGATGATATGGTCAAGATTTATGAGGAAGTAATCCGGGAGCGAAGCTTCAATTGAATATCATTTTTCCTGAGGTCCTGTATTTTCTATGACACCCCTTGTCCCCTTAACCATGTTTGCCTGGATCCCCGCGGTGTTGGGTTTGTTTTGGATGATGGAAGCAAGGCGTGCCGTTATCACGGCCTTCCTCGCCGCCTGGCTTTTTCTCCCCATGGTAAGCTATTCCCTGCCAGGGTTACCCGATTACACCAAAATGACGGCTACCTGCTGGGGCATCCTAATTGCCGCTGCCGTCTTTGATAACCAACGGCTACTGTCCATAAAGATACGCGCCGTTGACATTCTCCTGATCATAATGTGTCTCTCTCCGCTCGCGTCTTCTCTTAGCAACGATCTGGGAATGTATGACGGGCTGTCAGCGGTCCTATTCAAGACCGTAATCTGGGGATTTCCCTATTTCATAGGACGTGTCTATTTTAGCGATCTTGACGGAGTGCGTGCCCTGGCCATAGGCTTTTTTATCGGAGGTCTGGTCTATATCCCATTCTGTTTCTTTGAAAACATTATGAGCCCTCAACTACATCGTATCTTTTACGGGTTCCACCAACATGATTTTTCACAGACTTTCCGTTACGGTGGCTGGCGCCCCATGGTGTTTATGGAACATGGTCTGATGGTGGCCATGTGGATGGCTGCGGCGTCGTTGGTGGGCCTATGGCTCTGGCAAAACCGCGTCATAGAAAAAATAATGGGCATACCGGTCAAGCTGTTAGTCCCCCTTCTTCTGATCCAAACGGTTCTGTGCAGGTCCACGGGTGCAGTCGGACTGCTCATCATCGGCAGCGGGGTTCTATTCTTGACCCGTAGATTGAAAAAGCCTCTGTTCGTAATTTGTTTGATCGCCATACCCTTGTTGTATGTATCTACCCGGGCCACGGGGTATTGGTCGGGCCAGAATATTGTCAACTTCATTGCCGATAATTTTAGCGTAGAGAGGCCCGACTCTCTATCAACCAGGCTGGAAAATGAGAACGTACTTGCTGAGAAGGCCAGGCAAAGGGCCGTGTTCGGTTGGGGCGGATGGGGCAGAGCCAGGGTTTATGATGAAGAGGGCAAGGATATTACCATCACCGACGGTCTATGGATCATCGTGTTTGGCAATTACGGGCTGGTTGGGCTTTTAGGACTAACATGCGCAATCCTGATGCCGATACTTGTCCTCATGCGCTATTACCCGGTCAGGTACTGGGACCACCCCAGGGTCGCGCCCGCAGCCTGCCTTGCGGTCATGCTTGTGCTTTACATGATCGACAACCTCCTCAACGCCATGGTAAATCCCATGTTTATGCTTGTGGCAGGAGGTATTACCGGTTTGACTCGTGAACCTCTTGAATCAAGCGTAAGGCCCACTGAAGAGCACCAGGTGTGGCAGCCGGATCAGGTCCCTAAGACCAGGTTTTTGTGTCTTTGAAACAAACGGAGTTCCTGATCAAAATCGTGTTGAAGCTGGGAGAAGTGATCCATGAGTCTCTTGTCAAAGATCTACCTCAAGTTTTTTGTCAAAAGTGGGTTTCCGTACGCAGGGTATCTTAAAGAGAAAGGTGACTTGCACTCGCAGGGCGAAAACTGCTTTATCTCCAAGGCAGCCAATATCCCTGATC
>JAUUVE010000178.1 GCA_030589715.1 Desulfobacteraceae bacterium
CTCAAAGTGGATTAACTCCTCATTTTGGCAGTGGCTGATATTTGGGGTTTTCTCCGGATGCTCCCATGAGCTTCTCCATGCCTTTGGCAAAACCCAAAATATCGGCCACGCTCCCACTACAGGTTTAGAGAGCGCCGGAAAGAAATGGCCGAACACCACGGTGCCCGAGATTATTGAGAACTTACCTTTAAACTTTTGCTGGGCATGAAGGAAATTATACGTAATCATAATTATGAATGTATGTACTCAGGAGGCCGCCGGTAATATCCTATCCTATGGTATCCAAAATAATCTCTAACAGTTTGTCGGGTGAAATCGGCTTGGAAAGAAAGAGGTTGGCCCCCGCATCAATCCCCTTAGCCCTGTCCTCCTCCCGACTCTTGGCAGTCAAGAATACGATTGGTGCTTCTCTGTAGTTTTCCCTTTCTCGGATTCTCTTGCAGAGTGCAAAACCATCCATTTCAGGCATGATGATATCCAGCACCAAGAGATCATAGCCATACTTCTCGATCCTCTCCAGGGCCTCGGCACCACCTGAGACGGTATGGACCTCATAACCTTCCGGAGTGAGAAGTTCATTGAGGGCTATGAGGACCAGTTCATCATCGTCCACAACAAGGATACGTTTTGCCATTTGATTACTCCTTTCCCGATCTCGAAAGCGGCAGGATGACCCTTAGTTCTGTCCCCTTACCGGGTTGGCTGCTAATTTCAAGTCTCCCTCCGTGGGTCTCTATGATACCATAGCAAAGGGAAAGGCCCAAGCCTGTACCCTTTCCCACGGGTTTGGTACTGAAAAATGGCTCAAAGACCTTATCCAGGTTTTCTTTAGGGATTCCTATGCCGGTGTCCTTGACAGAGACGGCTATAGAGGGAGATTCCTCATCGTCCACAAGGTAAGAAGAAATGGTCAACTCCTTTATGCCCTCCACATTATCCATTGCGTCCCGGGCATTGGAGATCAGATTAATGAAGACCTGTTCCAGTTGATTTGAATCGCCGATGACCTTTGGCAGATCTTGAGACAGTCTCCGCACGATGGAGATGTTCTGGTTGAGGAGCTGTTGCCCGGTGATCATCAGGGCATTCTCTACCGGTTGGTTTACATCTATTTCCTTAAACTCGGGCTTGGTCTGTCTGGAAAACTCCCTCAAGTGTTTAACGATCTTCTCGATTCGATCGTTACATCTTCGGATAAGTTCCAATCGCCCCCGTTCCGGAAAGTCCTCAGAGAGGTTCTTAAGAATCACGTGCAGGATTGTCTGCGAGGCCATGAGGGGATTATTCAGTTCATGGGCAACCCCCGCAACCAGTTCTCCAAGGGCCCTCATCTTGGAGGCCTCAACCAGATGGGCCTGAGTCTCCTTGAGTTTTGCCTCCAGATACTTTTGTTCTGTAATATCCTTGAAGATACCCGCGGTTCCAATGACCTCTTCATCCTCGTCTCTGAGCAGGAAGAGTGATGTCATGATTGCCAGGGCCCTTCCGTCTTTCCTCCTCACCCCCATCTCATAATTTTCGCTCCTTTCAACCTCCCTGAGTAATTTCATGATATCTCTGGCCTGCTGGATCCCCTTGACGTAGAGCCCCGAGATATGTTTTCCCAAAACCTCTTCTTTCCGAAACTGAAGCATCTGTTCCATAGCTCGGTTCAGGTATGTGATTTTCCCCTTGAGATTGGTGGTCACGATACCGTCCACAGAGCTTTCCAAGACGTTCTCCAGGAACTCCTTGGTCTCCCGCAACTCCCTTTCAAGGGTCTTCCTCGTGGTCAGGTCACGGATTATCTCCACAAAGCCCGTGGTCTTCCCAGAGGGATCCACAATGGCGGTAACAATGGTGTGGGCGGGAAATCGGGTACCATCTTTTCTTGCCCGCTCCATCTCCAGTTCGCAGACACCCTCGGTCCTTGTCCGTCTTGACATCTCTTTTTGAATGCCTCTCTCGTGGTCTTCTGGGGTTATGGTAATCCCGATGTTCTCCTGGTCAAGGACCTCCTCTCTTTTCCATCCAAAGAGCTTCTCCGCCCCCGTATTGAACTCGATGATCTTGCCGTAAAAATCGAGGGCCACAATGCCATATTCTGTGGCGCTATTCAGGATGCTATTCAGAAACCGGGACAAATCCCGATATTTCCCCCTTGATTCCTTGAGTTCCCGGGTCCTGTCCTCCACCATCTTCTCCAGGTTTGAGGTATAGTCCTGGATCTGGCCTATCATCCGGTTGAAGGATCTTCCCAGAAGCCCGATCTCATCCGCACTGCGTACCTCAACCCTTTGAGACAGGTCCCCACTTACCATCTTGGTGGTTACCTCTGTGAGCTCCTGGATTGGCCTGGTCAGGACCTTTGAGAGGGTGACTGTTAGTACAAATACCAGCGCAAGGCCCGCAAAGACCATAACCAGGATAAATCGCTCAGTCTCGTACAGGGAGTGATAGACCTCCTCCTCGTATGTCCCCGCCACAATAACCCAGTCCCAGGGGCGGAAGTATATGAACTTGTTGATCTTCTGCCTTGGCGTCCTTTCTCCCAGCTCAGGGTTAATCCAGGGGTAACGGATGGTACCTACCTGATCCTCCCCGAGCGCCAAGGCATCTGCGATCATTGTACGGATGTATTCAAGCCCTGACGAATCTTTCGAATCAAGGATATTTTCCCCTTCCCTAACTGGATGGACTTTTAGGGTGCCTTTGCTATTCATGATATAAACGTAACCCGTATTTCCGACCTTGATCCTTTTTATCTCGTCGTTAAGGAAGTAGGCGCTTTGCTCCTTGACGCCCACACAAAGGGCCCCGATCACGGTGCCATCCCGCCCATTGATGGGTTTATAGGCCGTGATATACCATTCCCCCATCACATAGGCCCGCCCTTGGTAAGATCTCCCTGCCAAGATCGCCTCTGCAACGGGACTCTCAGAGGGCATGAGTACCCCGATGGCCCTCTTGCCATCCTTTCCTGTGACGTTGGTGGAGATACAAAGGAGGCGATCTCCCTTAATCCGTTGAAAGAGGCTGCAGGTCCCGCCAACAAGGTCCCGGACTTTATCGACAAAATGGGTATCTCGACTTAAGGGGATACCCCCAATCTTCCATAGAGGCGCGCTGATCGGATATGGCTCACCAATGGACGAGTTAATGGCGTTGAACCGGATCTGTTCCTCCGGGAAGATTTTGATTTCACGGCCGTGGCGATAAAGGACTTCGCGGGCTACCTTTAGATCCGAGATTACCTTCTTCTGGTCCATATCCTGCTGGACCTTACACATGGTGTAGATGTTGCTGACCAGGTGTTCCAGGTCTTCGTCGGATGCACTCCTAATGGCCTTTCGAAAACGATCCACGGAAAGGTACGCAACACAGAGGAGGGGAAGCAAGACCACAAGAAGGGTTATGCTAATAAGCTTTGCTCGGATCTTCCAGTCCCGAAAAGGAGGTATTAGCATTCTTGTTCTTTTTCCTTTGCTAAGGGCCAAGGGCCACGAAAACAAACAATTTGGCGCTTTCGCTCAATTAAGGCCTAACCCGCATAAACCCTGTCAGAGTTGCCTAACAGGGTAAACCGGAATAGTGGGCTAGAGTTTGAAGTTTGTGGGCCAGGCGACCTAATTTTTACCACAAAAGGCACCAAATTTACTGTCAACGGACTAATATACCGGATCTGGGAAAGTGACCATGGCCCTGGGGTTTCCAACCATCCGATACATCACAGGTGAGACCCAACCTTCATCCAGGAGATCATCATCGATCTCCGAAAGTATCCCGTCATGGATGGCCCAACTACGCCCCCTGATGACATAAGCGAACTCAGGTCTGCGGAAGGGCGTGCTGTTGTCCAGTTTATTAAAGAGCCCTCCTCCCGACTGGAAAAGCTCGTGGATCCTCTTCATCTGGCGATAACCCCTGAAATAGCTGAACCCGTATCTCTCATAGGTAATTGCATTGTGATAGAAGAGGGCTTCCAATCGTATGGTCTTTATGTCAAAGATACGGCAGAAAAACTCAATGACATTCACTACCTCTCGGGATAGCCCCAGGCCCTTTCTGGCCTGCCCGGGAAACAGCCCTGCCTCCATTGCCCTTTCCTCCTCCAAGAGATTCCTGTTGGCCCACCCGAAGAGCGTGTCCCTTCCCTCCTGATCCAGTTGGGTGTTGAACTTTGGGGAGCCGGGGTCATTCACAACGATGAAATCCCACTCAATCTGGGTAAAGTCGTTGGAATCTGAAAGCTGAATGGAGTAAAGGGGTTCCTCTGTTCCCTCAAGCCTGATTTCCACCAGACAGGTCCTGTCCCCCGATGGAGAGAAAAAGCGGACCACTTTTTTGCCCTTTTTATTCGAAAATGAGATGGGATCGATCCCGAAGCGCTCATATAGGGAGGCGGGAATGAGGATCCGGTAAAGACCCTCCTTCTCGGAGCGGGAAAGGCGGCTAATTCTTTGAATCCAGGGCATTGGTCAGCATCTCTCACCGCACTTACCATTAGACCATTTTTGTTGGCATGTCAAAAGAAACGGTCAGGCACCTCCTTCCTTTTTCATTGACCCGACCTTAACCCACTTGTTAGGATTCCCGGGGGCGTAAAGCACCCTCACACGTGAATGAATCAATCCAATCCGGGACTAATAGGGGGGCCTTTGGTAGAAAAAGATGTCCAGACCCTTGGGTCTATCTTTGTCTATTCAGATAAAATGGCCCAATTTGAGTTCGGCCTCGACCATCCATTTAAACCAGAGAGGGCTGCCAAGACTTTTGATCTCTGCAACCGCTACGGTGTCATGAATCATCCCTGGATGAAAATTCTGGAACCTACGGCCCTTGCCTTGAACCTCCTTACCCTCTTTCATGAACCCGCTTATCTGAGCCTCTTAGACCAGGCAAAAGAGGGGGAAGTACGTCCTGAGATGCTTGAGAGGGGCTTAGGAACCGTGGATAACCCAATTATTTCCGGGATCTACGAATGGTCTTTATTAGCAGCCGGAGGCACACATGAGGCCATGGACCATCTCATCAAGGGAGATGCCATTGTGGCTTTTAATCCTTTAGGAGGATTTCACCATGCCATGTCGGGCCACGCCGAGGGTTTCTGTTACATCAACGATATCGCCATCGCAATTCTGTATGCCCTGGGCAGGATGCCAGAGCTAAAAATTGCGTACATTGACTTTGATGCCCACCACGGTAACGGTGTCCAGGATGCCTTTTACGGAGACCCGAGGGTCATCGTGATCTCACTTCACGAAACCGGAAGAACCCTTTACCCTTGGTCCGGGTATGAGACGGAGATTGGGGAAGGGGAGGGCAAGGGCTTTACAATTAATGTCCCGTTGGAGCCGGGAACCGATGATGAGGTCTATGATTTTGCCCTTGAAGCAGTGGCCTTTCCCTTGGTCAGGGCCTTTTCCCCTGATCTCATTGTTGCCCAGCTCGGAGCCGATACCCTGGTCTCTGACCCCCTCACCCACCTAAAGCTAACC
>JAUUVE010000405.1 GCA_030589715.1 Desulfobacteraceae bacterium
TCATAGGCATAGGCGGAGGGCGCACAATGGACCTGGCCAAAGCGGTCTCCCTTATGCACACGAACCCCGGGGCTTCAGCAGATTACCAAGGGTGGGATCGTGTCAAGAATCGCGGGGTATATCACGTCGGCATCCCCACTCTTTCAGGAACTGGCGCTGAGGTATCCAGAACCACCGTGCTGTCAGGTCCTCAAAAGAAACTGGGAATCAATTCTGACTATACGGTCTTTGACCAGATAGTACTCGATCCGGAGCTGATTTCCGGCGCACCCGCAGATCAACGCTTCTATACCGGAATGGATTGTTACATACACTGTGTGGAATCGCTGTCCGGAATCTACCTCAACACCTTCAGCAGGTCATACGGCGAAAAGGCGATCGGTCTTTGCAGGGAGATCTTCTTGAGTGGCGGTCAGGATAGCGATGACAAACTGATGATGGCCTCATATTTTGGTGGCCTGAGTATAACCTATTCCCAGGTGGGCATTTGTCATGCCCTTTCATACGGCCTTGCCTTTGTGCTTGGGATTCACCATGGAATTGGCAATTGTTTGACCTTTGACTGCCTTGAGGACTTTTACCCGGAAGGGGTCCGCGAATTCCGCCAAATGATGCAAAAGAATAAAATTGAGCTTCCGCAAGATCTTGTCTCCAGCCTTGAAACCGAGGAATGGAACAAAATGATTGACGTTGCTCTTGGACTTGATCCGCTTTGGGAGCATGCCCTGGGCAGCAACTGGAAAAAAATAGTCACCCGAGAAAAAATAGGGGGGCTATATCAGAGGCTTTTCAAGTAAGCATTGGTGATCGGTAACCGGCGGTCCTTGCCAAAGGCCTTGGGAGTAATCTTGACACCGGGTGGGGCTTGACGTCTCTTGTATTCATTCCGATCAACCATGTGGATAACGTCATTGACGATCTTCTGATCAAACCCGGCATCAGCGATCTGTTCCGGATCTCTATCCTCTTCCACATATGCCCGAAGAATGTTATCGAGTATGGGATAGGGGGGCAATGTGTCTTCATCTTTTTGATCCGGCCGTAACTCTGCAGAGGGAGGTCTTTTCAGAACACTTCGGGGAATAATATCCTTCCCCCGACGTGCATTGACATATTCTGACAGTTCAAACACGAGGGTCTTGGGGACATCTTTTATGACCGCAAATCCTCCCGCCATATCCCCATAGAGGGTACAGTATCCCACTGCAATTTCACTCTTGTTACCCGTGGTGAGCACCAGCCAGCCAAACTGATTCGATAGGGCCATGAGTATGTTTCCACGGATGCGGGCCTGGATGTTTTCATGAGCAACCGTAATGCTTTCTCCCCCGATGGTGTCGTGGAGTGCCTTCAGATAGGATCCATACACATCTTTGATGGGAATGGTAATGAGCCGCATCTTCAGATTGCCGGCCAGTCGCTCTGCATCCGTGAGAGTGTCTTGGGAAGTATACTCTGAGGGCATGGTTACCCCCACTACATTTTCTGCTCCTAAGGCGTCAGTTGCAATCACGGCTGCCAGAGAAGAATCAATTCCGCCGCTCAACCCAAGCACGACCCGTCTAAAACCGTTCTTCCCAACATAGTCCCCTGTCCCCAATATAAGCGCCTCATAAACCTCATCCAGCCTACCGTATTCATCCGCTATAGTCGCGCCGATCCTATTCTTAGGATAAGTGGAACTGGAATCAAGGGAAACCAACGATTCCCCGGAGACGGGAGGGGAGACGTCACCGGTTGACCTCTTCGGGTGGTCAACCTGGATGTCAGTGATCAAAAGTTCCTCCCTGAATCGACCTGCCCGTGATATGACCTTTCCTTGGGGGCTCATAACAAAACCTCCCCCATCAAATACCAGCTCGTCTTGGCCACCCAACAGATTGTTGAAACACAGAAAGGCATTGGTGTTCTTTGCGAAACGGCCAGCCACTTCAAGTCGGGCCTCTAGTTTGCCCGCATGGAAGGGAGATGCTGAGATATTCAATACCAGATCTGCTGCGCTGTCTCGCGTAAACTGCTCTGATATGCCTCCTTCTATCCATATGTCTTCACAGATGGTCACGGTAAAACGGATCTGATCCATTTCAAATACAAGCCTGCGTGACCCTTCCACAAAATAGCGTCTTTCGTCAAAGACGCCATAATTGGGGAGTTCCGCCTTATGATAGGTTGTGACTAGTCTTTGGTTTTGCAATATGGCGGCCGCATTATGGAGCTTACCCTCGAAGGATTCAGGGTAACCAATGACAACGGTTATCCCCTTTGCATGTGGTGTGATACTCTCAAGGGCATTAAGATTGTCTTGTATAAAACGGGGCTTCAGGAGAAGATCCTCAGGTGGATAGCCACATATACAAAGTTCTGGAAATGTGATTATGTCTGCGCCCTGGTCATGTGCCTTACCAATGAGATTTATGATCTTCTGTGAATTTGATGTGAAGTCACCGACAACTGTATTTATTTGTGCCTGAGCCACCCTTATCATAGGCATCTTGCTATTCTCCCCCCAGAGTTTTCATTGGATATCTACTAAATTGTATGCTAAGGGTATAATATCTACATTTCGGTAGGATATCCAGAAAAATGGGATGCCCAACTGGGGACCCGCCTCTCCGAGCTGTAGGCCGCAAAGAATCCACGCGCATCGAAGATCCCGCTATGCGGGAGAGGAGGGGGCTTGGATTTGCCCCTTAGAAGGGGGCCAAAAGCTAGTGCCGTGTCCTGAAAGTTCTTTCTGCAAAATTGGCAATTTAAGTTGCCTGTGTAATAGTAATCGAATAACGATCAA
>JAUUVE010000273.1 GCA_030589715.1 Desulfobacteraceae bacterium
TATCGGGGTGCTGTTTTCCAACGACTCCACGGCCACCACTGTGGACGCAGCGGGCAAGGCCGTTCAGAGCTTTGAGCAGCCGCTAGTCATGATTGCAGGGGGGCGAGACAAAGGGGCTGACTATGGCCCTCTGGTCAGGGTCTCCCAGGGGAGGGTCAGGGGGAGCGTCCTCTTAGGTGAGGCCAGGGGATTACTGGCCAAATCCTTTGAGGGGGTTATCCCCTATTCCATGGTCGAGGATATGGAAGAGGCGGTCTCCAAGGCCTTTTCTATGGCACACAGGGGAGATGTGGTATTGCTGGCTCCGGCATGCTCCAGTTTTGATATGTTTTCTGACTATTCCCACAGGGGAAGGGTATTTAGGAGCGCAGTGGAGAAATTTGTTCATGGCTGAGAAGAAATCCTCAAACTCTGGGTACAACTACCTGATTCTGATACCCGTCATCCTCCTGATCGGCCTTGGATTAGTGGTGGTCTATAGCGCGAGTTCCCATTTGGCAGAGCACCGTATGGGAGACAGCTATTACTACCTCAAGAGACAGGCCTTCTTTTGCATCTTGGGTGTTGGCCTTATGATACTGGCAAGATATATCCCGTGCACCCTCTACTCAAGGCTGGTCTATCCCCTATTACTTGTCAGTTTCTGCCTCTTAGTCATGCTACTTATTCCGGGATTGGGGCACAAGGTGGGCGGTGCCTCCAGGTGGCTAAGATGGAAGGGGTTCTCTTTTCAGCCATCAGAGCTGGCAAAATTCGCGTTGGCAGTTTACATGGCTTACTCCATGGCCAAGAAGGGGATAAACATGAAGACATTTTCAAGAGGGCTTTTACCTCATATTCTGGTGGCAGGGGCCTTCATGTTGTTTATCTTCCTTCAACCGGACCTGGGAACGGCCCTAATTATAGGGTCTTGGGTTCTGCTCATCCTGTTTGTCGGAGGCGTTAGATTCCTACAGCTCTTTTCTGTAATAGCCCTTTCTGCCCCGGTTGTCTTGTGGCTTGTCTGGCATGTGGATTACAGGCTGAAGAGATGGTTCACCTTCCTCAATCCTTGGGAGGATCCAAATGGTATCGGCTTTCAGATCATACATTCCTTCCTGGCCTTTGGATCCGGTGGCGTCTTTGGGGTGGGTCTTGGCAACAGCAAACAGAAGTTGTTCTATCTGCCTGAACCCCATACCGACTTTGTTCTCCCCATCGCAGGGGAGGAACTGGGGTTTTTGGGTGTAACCGCAATCATTGTCCTATTTGGGATCTTGATCATTTCAGGGATCAAGGTGGCCCTCAAGGCTCGAGACCTTTATAGCAGTTATTTGGCACTTGGCCTGACCTCCATGATTGGCCTTCAGGTGGTGGTAAATATGGGCGTGGTCATGGGATTGCTTCCTACCAAGGGGCTCCCTCTCCCCCTTATAAGCAGTGGGGGATCATCCTTGGTTATCAATCTCTTGAGCATCGGGATCCTGCTGAATATCTCCTCCAGGACGTGAGGCGGCAATGGGGCGTTTCATAATAGCGGGTGGCGGGACGGGAGGTCACCTCTTTCCGGGTATAGCGATTGCGAGGGAGTTGGAGGGGAGGTTTGAGAAGACAGAGATCCTGTTTGTCGTTGGACGCAAGAAGATGGAAGCAGAGATACTATCCAGTTACGGATACAATGTTTCCTCCATACATGTTGAAGGGCTCAAAGGTCGCGGGTGGAAAAAGGGCCTAGGTGTGGTGGTCAGATTGCCAACGGCTCTTTTTCAGTCCATGGCTATCATAAAGGAGTTCTCCCCGTCCCTGGTCCTGGGAGTAGGGGGCTATTCTGCCGGCCCCATGTGCCTGGCGGCCAGGCTTCTGGGGATGCCAACGGCGATCCATGAGCAAAACTCTTTTCCAGGCCTTACAAACCGTTTGTTATCCAGGTTTGTGGACCGCACCTTGATCTCATTTGAGGAAAGCAGAGGGCATCTCAGAGGGGATAGGATAATCCTTACGGGCAATCCGGTTCGCCAGGAACTCTTCTCTGTTCATGGTGTAGGGTTCCAGGGCCGGGAGGATTTCACTATCTTGGTAGTCGGGGGCAGTCAGGGGGCCCGGGCAATAAATGAGGTCTTTGTTGAGACCCTGGTACACCTAAAAAGGGGGGGAAGGGAACCAGAGATCATCCATCAGACAGGGGAAATAGATTACAACCGGGTGGTGGAAGATTACAGGAATAGAGACCTCAAGGGAGAGGTTGTTCCATTTATTAAGGATATGGCGGGGGCCTATCATTGCGCACATATGGTGATAAGCAGGGCAGGGGCAACCACCATATCGGAACTGGCTGCACTGGGCAAGCCATCCATCCTGATTCCCTATCCCTATGCAGCGAACCGGCATCAGGAGGTAAATGCCCGCAGTCTAGTCCAGGCAGGGGGTGCCGTGATGATCCTTCAGGAGGATATGAGCGGAGAGGGTCTGGCCAGGGTCATAACAAGATATATGGATGACCGTTCAGCCCTGGATAAAATGGGAGAGAACGCACGCAGGATGGGTCGGCTGGATGCCGCCAGGATAATAGTCGATCAACTAGCGGAGATATTGGGCGTCAATGTCAACTGAGGCATTGGAATTCGGGGCATAGCTAGGTAATGAGGAAATTCGGGAAGGCCACACATATCCATTTTGTAGGCATCGGGGGCATCGGCATGAGCGGGATTGCCGAACTCCTTATCAACCTGGAATATGACGTAAGCGGTTCTGATTTGAAAGATACGGCTGTCACTAAACGTCTGACCAGCCTGGGAGGGAATATCTCCATTGGTCATAGGGGAGAACATGTGGGAGAGGCAGACGTGGTGGTCTATTCCTCGGCCGTGGGCCAGGACAACCCCGAAATCCTGGAGGCAAGAGATCGGAACATCCCTGTGATACCGAGGGCAGAGATGTTGGCGGAGTTGATGAGGCTCAAATATGGGATAGCTATCGCAGGCGCCCACGGTAAGACCACCACCACCTCTATGGTTGCCTCTATTCTGATGTGCGGGCATCTCGATCCCACTGTAGTTATAGGTGGAAGACTGGATATCTGGGGCGGGTCAAATGCCAAATTGGGACAGGGGGATATCCTGCTGGCCGAGGCAGACGAAAGCGACGGGTCTTTTCTTGCCTTATCTCCCACCATTGCGGTGGTTACCAATATGGATCATGAGCATGTGGATCATTACGGATCTATGGAGGCGATCCGCCAGACCTTTGTCAATTTCATCAACAAGATCCCCTTTTACGGAGTGGCCATAGTTTGCCTGGATAACGAGGAGATACAGGGGATTATTCCAGAGCTTAGGAAGAGGTGTCTGACCTATGGCATGACCTCTCAGGCCGATTTGAGGGCGAGAGGTGTGGAGCAGGAAGGGCTCGGGGTCAGTTTTGAAGTCAATTATAAAGATCGGTCGTTGGGGAGAATGGTAGTGGGGATGCCCGGGGAGCACAACGTGCTAAACGCCCTGGCGGCCACTGCCGTTGGCCTTGAGCTGGATCTGGACACAGAGGTGATCAGGGAAGGGCTCAGGAGCTTGGGTGGTCTTGAGAGGCGCTTTCATGTCAAAGGCCAGAAGGGGGATATCCTGGTGCTGGATGATTACGGACATCATCCCACCGAGATCGTGGCTACACTCAAGACCGCCAAGGAGTGCTGGCCGGAGAGGAGACTGGTTGTGGCCTTCCAGCCGCACAGGTATACGCGCACCAAGGCCGTGTTTGACCGGTTCGTGATCAGCTTTAACGAGGCGGATGTCCTTGTGGTGACTTCCATATATTCGGCAGGAGAGGATCCCATTGATGGAGTGACCGGGGAAGGGCTCGCACAGGGAATAAAGGAACACGGGCATAAGGAGGTCATTTTTTGCCCCCAGGAGGAAGAGGTCCTCTCTACCCTCTTATCAGTAATAAGGCCTGGGGATCTGGTGATAACTCTCGGCGCCGGCAACATTTACGGGGTGGGCGATCGGCTATTGGAAAGGCTGAGGTAGAGAAACAGATAAGCCTTGATGCGCCCGTAAAAAATCCTTTTTACGGGCAATTGCGAATTCAGGAATTAGGGGATTGGGGAA
>JAUUVE010000401.1 GCA_030589715.1 Desulfobacteraceae bacterium
CAACCCATAAGAAGGGGGTAAGGGCATAATGGCAAAACAAGAAAAAAAACAAAAAGTCAAAGATGTACAAAGAGGTGTCTGGAATAAAGAGGTCATCTCAGAAATCAAGTACAAGGCTGAGGCAGGGAAGCATCGCATACGGGGATGCGGTACTCCCAGAAAACTACCCCATTTCGATGACTTGCTTGTCCTGCCCTCTCAACTGACAAGGATGTCAATTGATACCTATCGAGAGGATTGCAAGACACAGACTGTTCTAGGGTCTCGGTATGCCAAAAAGCCCTTGGTTATTGAAACGCCGATTATGATATCTGGCATGTCTTATGGGGCCCTGAGCAAAGAAGCTAAAATCGCTCTGGCCAAAGCGACAGATATCGTTGGTACTTCTATTAACAATGGTGAAGGGGGGTTACTCCCTGAAGAAAGAAGCAATTCTTATAAACAAGTTGTCCAGATTTTGCCCAGCCGGATAGGGTTCTCACTTCGTAATATTGAGGCTGCAGATGCACTGGAAATCCTTGTAGGCATTGGCGCCAAACCAGGCCTGGCCGGTCATCTGATGGGGAGCAAGATAACCAAGGAAATCGCTGCCTTTAGGCAGCTTCCCGAGGGAATCGATCTGCACAGCCACCCACGTCATGGAGATATTTTCGGGGCTGACGATTTATGCCTTAAAATGGAGGAATTAAGAGACGTTACAGACAGTGAGATTCCCATATTTATCAAAATAGCTGCCGGCAGGGTATGGGAAGATGTCAAGATTGCTGTCAAGGCCGGCGTCGACGGAATTGTGATTGACGGCGCAGAGGGTGGAACCGGAGCAGCTCCAGTGATTGCATCCAACAATCTTGGTATTCCCACCTTGCCTGCCCTGGTGCAAGCAGTCCGAAGTCTCGAAGATAGTGGTTTCAAGGATGAAATTAGTTTGATCGTTTCAGGCGGTATCAAGGATGGAGCGGATGTGGCCAAGGCCATCGCTTTAGGAGCTGATGCGGTCGCCATTGGCACGGGAGCCATGGTAGCCATGGGATGTGTGGTTTGCCTGCGTTGTCATGAGGGGAAATGCCCATTTGGTATCGGCACCCAGGATCCCGAGCTGAGAAAAAACCTTGATATTGATGAGGCGGCCCAGAAAGTGGCGAACTATATTCAGGGAATGACCTATGAAGCCGTGATTCTGGCAAAAGCAGCAGGCAAAACAAAACTGCACAGCATGGAAAGAGAAGACCTGCGGTCCTTGACCCTTGAAGCGTGCGCCATGACCGGTATTCCTCTTGTCGGGACCAATTATACATTTACTGAAATGTTCGGGTTTTGTTAGCGGAACAGTTATACCCCGGTTTGTTTGAAGGCGTAAGGGGAAAGAAGTCAGCAAATGATTAAGAATGTTCCATTTGAGAGACAGAGGTATGATGCCGACTAAGTCCATATGATTTCAGTTTCCGAGACGTTTGCTTATGCGCATAGATGAGCACCCCATTTTGGGGACATTTGAAAAAGGAAGAAAGGTTCAATTCACCTTTGATGGGAAGACCATGGAAGGTTTTGAAGGTGAACCCATCGCCATAGCCCTTAGGAGCAAAGGGATATTGATCCACCGGTATACGGCCAAAAGAAACGAACCCAGGGGAATGTTCTGCGCCATAGGACGCTGCACAGACTGCATCATGGTGGTTGATGGGGTTCTCAACGTTCGTACATGCGTGGAGCCTCTCAAAGAGGGGATGGTGGTTCAGACTCAAATGGGCAACGGTCCGGAGAGATCGTCGGAGTGAGACGTGCGAAGATGTGAAATGGTTAGTATCGGGGCAGGGCCAGCCGGATTGGCTGGCGCCATTGAGGCTGCCCGGAATGGCGTCCAGGTAGTTGTCTTTGACGAGAACCACCGGCCTGGAGGCCAGCTTTTCAAGCAGATCCACAAATTCTTTGGCTCCAAAGAACATCGGGCCCAGGAGCGGGGTTTTAATATTGGGCGCAGTCTCCTGGAAGAGGCCCGTGAACTTGGCGTCGAGGTGGTTCTCGATTCAGTGGTTCTGGGTCTCTATGAAGGCGGGGCCATGAACGTCATGATCCGCGACCGGATCGAACAGGTGAAGGCCGAGAAGATCCTGGTGGCCACAGGTGCCTCTGAAAACATGATCCCCTTGCCGGGGTGGACTTTGCCCGGAGTCATTGGTGCTGGGGCGGCTCAGACCATGGCCAATATTCACGGCATAAGGCCGGGCAAGAACTTGCTCATGGTCGGGTCCGGCAATGTTGGCCTTGTGGTTTCCTACCAGATGCTCCAGGCCGGTTGCCGGGTGGCGGCAGTCATAGACGCCGCTCCTAAGATCGGGGGCTATGGGGTCCATGCCGCCAAGGTTGCCCGATATGATGTGGCATTTCTAATGTCCCATACCATAAAGGAAGCCCACGGTCAGGAGAGGGTGGAAGGGGCTACCATAATTCAAGTGGATGCGGCCTGGAAACCTGTTCCAGGGACTGAAAGGAATTTTGAAATAGACACAATCTGCATTGCTGTAGGACTCAACCCTATGACCCAGCTTTTGAGTATGTCGAAATGCAAAATGGTCTATATTCCCTCTCTGGGCGGCAATGTGCCTGCACACGATTTGAACCAGAAAACCTCAATCCCGGGTATTTACGTGGCCGGCGATGTGTCCGGCATTGAGGAGGCGAGTACGGCCATCATCGAAGGCCGGGTGGCCGGATTGGCCATCGCTAATAGCCTTGGATATATGGATGATCAGTTATTTCTGGAACAGCGTGACCTGCAACTTCAGAGCATGGCTGGGCTGCGGAGCGG
>JAUUVE010000430.1 GCA_030589715.1 Desulfobacteraceae bacterium
CCCTCCCACGAGATCTGGGTGTAGGGGAGGACGGGGGACGGGGGCTTTGGCCGCCGGGATTTATGTGGGCATGGTGCCGCTGGGCAGGCACGATCTTTCTCTGTGGGAATTGGCTGATACGAGATACCTGGTGACCCCGGTGTTATTCCTGGTGGGGGGGATGATCGTCGGGGAAATCAGGGAGGTACAGAAAAGGAAGTTTGAAGAGCTTCAATCGGATTTGGAGGGGTTACGGGAGGCCTTTGACCAGCTCTCCAGGAGCTATGAAACCGTCGATAAGGCCAAACAGGAACTTGACACCAGGATCATCTCCCAGGAGCATACCCTTTCCACGCTCTATGATGCAGCCCAGGCCCTTAAGTCACTCCAGGAGAAGGAGATCTATCCCGCCGTACTTCAGCTCGTAAGGAATTTTATTTCCGCCGAGGCCTGCTCAATCTACATGTTATCTGAGAACAGGCTAAAGCTGATTAGCAGTTCAGGTGATCCAACCAGGGGCGAACGCAAGATAGATGCTGACGTTGACGACGGAATGATGGGGCGTGCATTTTCCTCAGGCGATACCGTTTCACTGAATTTTTTTATTACCGCGAAAGACTTTGATGAACACGATGGTTCGGGAATCATCATTTCGGCTCCTTTGGTCAACAGCAATAAACAGACCCTGGGTGTACTGAATATCGAAAAACTGCCCTTTGTCAAATTTAACCCCCAGACGGTCCGGATGGCATCCCTCCTGGCGGACTGGTGCGGTGCGGCCATAGAAAACGCCAGGACATACAAAGAGACAAAAGACAGGAATATCTCGGATGATATTACAGGTGCTTACACCTATGGCTATTTACGGGAGAGGTTAAAAGAGGAGTTCCTGCGCGCGCGTCGCTACAAACATCCGCTTAGTGTGCTGACACTCGATATTGCTGATTTCCCTAGTTTTTCTGCTGAGGTCAAGCGGGACGTTTTGACGGTTCTTAGCCTCGTCCTTCAGAACAAATTGAGAAGTGTGGACCTCCTTTTCCACGGAAGTGACCCCGGACGATATATTATTGTCTTACCCGACACTCCTTTAGAGGGCGCCCAAGTTGCAAAGGAAAGGGTCCTCAAAGAGATCAATGCCTTCAAGTTCAGGCCCTACGAGGACGAAAAAAGATTGCTCCATATCGAGATTGCAGAAGAAGGACTGAGTGAAGACAGAAAAGGCCCTGAGGATCTGATCCCAGAGGCTTCAGGGGCCGCCAAAGGCCCCAAAACTCAGGCCACTGGGGAGAAGGGATAACCGGATTTTCCATTTGCCATGACTCAAGAAGTGCATCAGTCGCCCCCTGCCGATACCTCAGCCAACGGATCCGGAGAATCCGGAAAAAGAGAGCCGCAGTTCTTGGTATGGGTGGTGGGTGGTATCCTCTGGGCCATGGCCTTTGTCCTGGAGGGAGGAGCGCTGCTCTTGACATACAAGGCAATCTCGGATGCGCCACAAGGGGATGTCCTGTCTCTGGCGATCTTGCTTCACCTGGCTGCGGCATTCTCCCTTTTCTGTGTCCCCGTCCTCAACTTTGGATCCAAGGCCAGAAGTGTCAGGTTTTATGCCCACCTGGGTGCATGGTTGACGCTCTTCCTGCCCGGAATCGGTCTTGCTGGGTGTTCGCTTACCCTTCTTTGGGTCAAGAAGTTCTTAAAGGCAAAGGGTATTGTCGAGGACCACATGCAGTTCACCGATTACTCCATTGAAGAATCACAGTCTCCGGATTCCCTGGGAAATCCTCAGGTTTTTCTGCAGGATGAGCTCAGCGTGGAACCGATAATCGACATACTTGCAGGAAACGATGAGGATCTCAAACGGGGGGCCGTGGATTTGCTGGGCCGCATCGCAACGCCGGAGGCCATCCATCTATTGAGGGGATGTCTTACCAATCCAAGCGCTGACTGTCGATTCTACTCCCACTCAAAGCTGGCAAGACTGGATGAGACCCATGCTCGTAAAATAAAAGAGGCCCAGGAGCTTGTCGGTTCCCGGCAAGGGGATGAGGCGGAAGACCTAAGACACCTGGGTAATGTTTACAGGGACTACGCGGAAAGCGGTCTCATTGAAGATGAGACCAGGGATCACTACCTAAAGCTTGCCAGGGATGCCTTCTCCAAATCCCTTGCCCAAAACCCGGAAGATCCGGAAATACCTGTCATCCTGGGAGAGCTGAGTGTGGCCGTTAAGGAGTATGGTGAGGCAGAGAGATTTTTCAGGCAGGCCCTGAAGGGTATAGCCAACCCGGTGGAACCTATGCTCGGCCTCTGCCGGATTTACTACGAAAAGGGAGATTTGAAGTCCCTGGCCGAGATAGTAGACCTGATACAACAGGGAAAGGTCATAAAGACCGGGGATCTCCAAAAAGACACCCTTTTTCAATTCTGGGCCCACCCTCTGGAGGCACAGCAGTCCGGAAGCTAGATCAATGACCGTCAGGCCACAATCAGAAATCGAGTACGATGTCTGTCTCTTGCTGGAAGGGACCTACCCTTTTGTTTCAG
>JAUUVE010000025.1 GCA_030589715.1 Desulfobacteraceae bacterium
AAATCTTGTCATGGGATCAAAGGCATATGCCTTTCGTGGTTAATGTGTCTTTAACCTTTTGACAAAAACATTGTAAGTTTACAGGGAGGAGGGCAAAATGGTCAAGCCAAAACTGCTGGATCGGGTGCGGGAGGCTGTTAGTGAAATGGACGAGACATATGTCAGCCAATTCCTGACCTATCTTGCGGTCAAAAGAAATGTGGCTGTTTCCACACAAAATCAAGCCCCGTTGAGTATTGGGCTGGCAACTCACTCGGGTTAATGACGAAAAGGAGGGCATACTATAGCACAGTTCCCATGAAGTACTCACTTTACGGGGCAGGCACTTAGCGCAATTCTGTTCCTTTACCGGCATGTGCTCAATAAGGAGCTCGGATGGGTTGACAATGTGGAACGGGCCAAAAAGCCCTCAAGATTGCCGGTAGTTTTCACAAAGGATGAGGCCAAGGCCATTATTGTGCGGTTAGAGGGCGCAAAATGGCTTATGGTGAGTCTGCTTTACGGGTCCGGCCTGAGACTGATGGAGCGTCTTCGCCTTCGAAGGAAGGATATCGATTTTGAATATAATCAAATAGTTGTGAGGGACGGAGGATGGCTGTGACATCCGCACCGTTCAGGAACTCTTGGGACATAAAGATGTGAGCACCACCATGATCTATACCCACGTGCTGAACAAGGGTGGAAAAGCTGTGCGCAGTCCGTTGGATCATTAGTGGGAAAAGAGGCTGGGGTGGACGTGACATCAAATGACTCCGGAGACAGATTTTTTAGGCTTCGTGACTACCAGCGTGAATGCTTGGGTGCAATCAAGGCGCGGTATCTGGCCGGGGTGCGGCGCCAACTCACATGCCTCCCTACAGGTACCGGAAAGACCGTTATCTTTGCCGGATTCCCCCACTATTTCCGGATGAAGAAACAGATGCTGGTGTTGGCCCACCGTGCAGAGCTTCTGGATCAGGCACGCGATAAGATCATGCTGGCAAATCCCGATTTGCGCGTTGAGGTGGAACAGGCCGGACGAAGCGCTGACCCTGGCAGTCATGTGGTCGTAGCGAGCGTACCCACCCTGGGTCGCAAGGAGTCGAAGCGTCTTCGGCGTCTTGATCCGGATCGGTTCCTCCTGATTGTGGTTGACGAGGCACACCACGCCACGGCAAAGACCTATAGGAGAATACTCGAATATTTCGGTGTCTTTGCCCCCGATACGCTCAAGCTCCTTGTGGGCTTCACGGCAACCCCCAAGCGTGGGGACGGTCAAGGCCTTGACGCCGTTTTTCAGGAAATCGTGTTCTCGCGTACACTCCCGGAAATGATCAGCGCCGGCTATCTTTCACCGGTAGCGGGATACCGCGTGGAGACAGACATCGATCTCTCCAGGGTCAAAACCAGTATGGGCGATTTTGTAGTCTCCCATCTCTCACGGGCTGTTAACGTGGAAGAGCGAAACCGTCTGGTCGTCAATGTATTCCGCTCCCATCTAAAAGAGAGACAAACCCTCTGCTTTTGTGTTGATGTGGCTCATACCCACTCCCTTGCCAGGGCTTTTGATGCTGAGGGTATTCCGGCCGGGGCCGTAACCGGGGACATGGAACGTTCAGAGCGCAGCAGGATTCTGAGCGAGTTTCGCAATGGCAGGATTCGGGTACTTGCAAATTGCATGGTGCTTACCGAAGGTTATGACGAGCCGTCGGTTGAGGGGATTATTTTGGCGCGTCCAACCAAGTCCACGCTGCTCTACACCCAGATGATCGGGAGGGGGACCCGGCTCCATCCAGGGAAGGACAATGTTACGGTTGTAGACATAGTGGATGTGACCCGCGACCACAGTCTCACGACCCTCCCTGGCCTTTTTGCTCTTTCCGGAAAATTTGACCTTGAGGGACACACAGCAGACGAGGTACAAAAGGCATTACGCTGGGCAGAGACCTATCGTCCCTGGGTCCCGGTCTCCGAAGCAGTATCCCTTACTGATTTGCGGTATCGCTGCAGAAGGATCGATCTTCTCGATTTGGAGACCCCTTCGGAGTTATTACGATACTCCCGTTTCGCCTGGGTCGGCACCGGCAAGGGCACCTATCGCCTGGGACTGGCGGGGGGAATGGCCATTGTGGCTGCACCGACTATTTTGGGTGATTGGGAAGTGATGGTGCGGCATCACGGGAAAGAAACGGTCTTGTTACGCAGGGGAGAGATTCAATCAGCCATTATGGCGGCAGAGACCTATGTAAAGAAAAAACTGCCTGAATCCGTGGGATTAGTTGTCCGGAACATACGATGGCGGCGTCACCCCGCTACAGAAAAGCAGATTAACCTGCTCCGCACCAAGAATCTGGATGTGCCTGAGGGGCTGACCAAGGGGCAGGCGAGCCATTTGATCGGCATGCTGTCGTGATCCAGGTAAAAGCAACAAAAATAAAGGCATTATAAGTCCAGATGATTGACTCTGATGGTGTTGCCAGACAGCAAAACTGTATTTGCCTTACACCAAAATGCCTCCCACTCTCTCCCACTATCTCTCCTCTGAATTTCTGAGAACCTGGAGGAACCGCCCATGAAAACTTCGTTTACACTTCGTCTTCCTGAGGAGCTTCGAAGAAAAATCAAAGAGGAAGCCAAGCAAAGTGACATGTCAATCAATCAGTATATTCTGTATACCCTTACAAAAGAGATATCATACAAAGAGGCCGAGAGGGCATTAAAAGAGCGCATTAAGAAGGCACCGTCGCGTGAAGAAGCCTTAAGGCTATTGGATGCAATAGTGCCGGATGTCCCTACCTTACCAGAAGACAAGATTCTCTGAATATCGTTAAAGGCCAGCTTCACGGCCTTATGGTCCTGGGCAGTCGCGTTATCCTGTCAGGTACTAGGTAGCTTGATCTGTTTAAACTTTGAACTCCGTTCCCACAGAAGCAAAAAAGAATCTATCTCTTAGTTTGGCATGCAGCAGGGATGCCTTTATCTGACCGGTACAATGAGAAACTCCAATATGCTCTATCTTATGTTCATCAAGCCACTTTAATGTTTCAGCAAACTGCTCATCACTTGAAGCAATTAAATGGGTCCCTCCGATTATGGCATAGATCTTCTCGGTACCGAGATTCTCTGTGGCATAATCCATAATGTTTATCATGCCCGCGTGGGCACAGCCCAGAATGATTACTAATCCCTTAACCGTATTAACAATCAGGGAAAGGTCGTCTCTTAAAGGATCAGGCTGTATCTTTTCCCCGGTATCTGTATAAGCAAACAGATTTGCATCTCCTTTTTCAAAAGAATTCAGGCGGGGGATCTCTCCTGTTAAATAGATGTTTTTCCCTATTTCAACCAATCGAGTATCTAATCTGAAGTTTGCACCAAGAGATTCCAAATAGGTGCGATTAAAAGGAATGCCCACAAACCTTACCCTTCCTGTTGCTTCGTTAAATCTCTTTACAAAGATCTCCGGATGTGCATAGACGTCAGTTTTACCGCATATTTGCAAAACCTTAGCCAATCCGCCGGTATGATCCATATGTCCGTGGCTAAGCATTATAGCCTTGATTCCTGAGAGTTCCTTCTTCAATGCCAAAAAATTATGTACAATCCCTAGCCCTCGACCTGTGTCGAATAAATAATTCCCATTTTCGCTTTCTATGTAACATGCGAATCCATGTTCGCCCATTACAGGACTAAGGGGCTTAGCACTGTTATCACAGAGTATTGTAAATATTGTTTCCATTTTCAGTTTCCTTCCTCCAAGTGTTTGGATTCACAATGGATGCACCTGTTAAAAGTACTTTTTACAGGCAATTACGCATTTAGGAATTTAGGTATTCCGAATTATTTTAAAGAGTTATTTGCAAGACGTTACTCGAAATCCCGAGATTTCTGATTTTTTGCGAGACCATCACATAAGACTGTCTCACCGCAAAGGCGCCCTATCGGATCTTCCGGACCCGCAGGGTAAACAAAGCACGCAGCCTCCGGCCTGTAAGCCTACGGGCTGGAAGCGGAGCCGGAAGCCGGAGGGAGGTCATCCTTTTTTGGCTCCTATTGTAATGACTAACACGCGATAATTCCAAAAGTAAATCCATAAATGACCCCCATCACCTGGGTGTGGAAAGTGCCAGAGGGCTTCCCTCATCAGAACAGACACCTAGGATGGTAGAGCGTTCCTTTTGAAAATGGCCTTGATAGTATTGGCTAGTTTTTTTAGAATCTCCTAACTGATTCTATTCACCGCAGAGGCGCAGAAGTCAGAGGGCAGAAGTCCGAGGGCAGAGGTCGGAAGTCAGAAGTCAGAGGTCGGCGGTCGGAGGCCAGGGTCCAGTATTTTTCTGTTTCCCTGCCGTGGTGAATTACAAAAACCCTGGCCCAGACCTGATATGCAATGTGCCGTGGCCCTATATCTTCCGAGCCACAAAGATTGCGGTGATAGCAACCTATTACACATGTCGCACTCTCCGAGCCGGAGGCTACGAGCCGGAGGCCAGGGCGGGCTTGACACAAATTTTGAGATTTTTGGCTATGTAGACGACTAGAGTGGAATTTATGGAAAAGACACCTGAAATTAGACCCTGGATCGCAAGGATATCCCCAGAGATTGTCCCCCCCAGTCTGAAAGATAACACGGCCGATGTGGACCGCCTGGTGAAGGCAGCCAAGAAGACCCTTGACTCCGAAGAGGTAAGTGTCGATTTCCCTTTGGTAAAACACCTTCCGGGAAGACTCAGGAAATATGATTACCGAGTTGACGCGGTCCTCTTTTGGGACAAAAAGCGGTGGCACCTGATCGACATCTTACCGCATCAGGATGGAAAGGGCATATATGGTCTTGCCGTGGACCTGGGGAGTTCTACCGTGGTGGTCCAGCTCATAGACCTGTCCACCCAGGAGACCAAGGATGAGACCTCCTTTCACAATCCCCAGCTGGAGATGGGGACCGACATACTCACCAGGATTCATTTCGCAGCCCAAGAGGGCGGCCTGGAAAAATTGCAGGGCATCTTGATTGAGAGGCTTAATCAAGAAATAGAACGGCTGGTCCAAAGAGATGGCATAGAAATCGATTCCGTTGTGGGGATGTCTGCTGCCGGAAATACCACAATGACACATCTGTTTCTCGGCCTAGATCCTTACTGGATATGCAGGGAACCCTATATCCCCGTCATAAATAAACCAGAGCTCATAAGATCCGTGGAACTCGGCCTGAGGATCAACCCGGGAGCCCCTGTCTTGGTCTTTCCCGATGTCGGCAGCTATTTTGGTGGTGATCTTATAGCAGGGATCCTGGCATCGGGAATGACGCACCAGAGCGAGATCTCATTTCTGGTGGATGTGGGAACCAACGCCGAGGTGGTAATTGGAAATAGTGATTGGCTTATGGCGTGCGCAGGGGCGGCAGGACCCGCATTGGAGGGGGGTGTCGCCGACATGGGGATGATGGCCGGTCCGGGGGTGATTGACAAGGTAACCATAGATTTAAGTACCTATGAATTCAAAACAAGGACCATCGATAACCAGAGACCGGTTGGCATATGCGGTTCCGGATTGATAGACCTGGTGGCCCAGCTATTTCTGGCCGGGATGATTGATCTGAGGGGAAAATACGTGGCCAAGAGATGCGGTGACCTCCTGACAGAAATTGACGGCATCAATCATCTGGTGATTGTGCCCCCTGAAAACTCCGGAACAGGTCAACCCCTGACCTTGAGCCAGATCGACATAGACGGGCTCATACGCTCAAAGGCTGCCATGTACACCATCCTGACCACCATTAGCAATACCGTGAACATCCCAATGAACGAGATAAGTCGTTTTTATGTGGCGGGGACCTTTGGTTCGTACATAGACCCCATCTCCGCCATTACCATTGGTATGATCCCGGACCTCCCCTTGGAGACATACGTCCCCCTGGGAAACACTTCCCTTAAAGGAGCAGGTATGGCCCTCCGGTCAGAGGACGCCAGAGACGAAATCTTCAGGATCCGTGATCAAATAACCTACCTCGAACTCAACGTGAACCAGGAATTTATGAATCTTTTTAGTGCTGCAAAATTTATCCCGCATACCGATAGCTCCCTTTTTCCCTCCGTAAACCCTGTCAGAGGGGGAGGGGAGTGAAGAATTCGGTCCCAAAGGACGTGGCCTTGATTTCGCCCCTAGAAGGGTTTCATAAGGCAGCTCTCAGATCCAAGGGCTGCTGGAGTAATGGAGTGGTGGCCCCAGTGAAACAGAAGAGGGTTTCACGGGGTAAAAGTAATGGGGCAATTGACGAAAAGGCTTCGGGAATCCGGACAAAAGAAAGAAAAACCACCGCCAGAGCCGTTGTCTCTGACCCGGTCTCTAGGACCGGATTTCTGAATCCGAATGATGAATCACGGAAGGAGATGCTCTTATGTGGAGTGCATTGCTCCTTGCTGCAGGCGCAGGCCTCTCGACAACCATTGGCAGCGTGCTGGGGCTTGCTGTAAGGAGGCCGGGCCCCCGGTTCATAGGCTTTATCCTTGGGTTTTCCGCTGGGGTCATGATCCTGATCTCTTTTGTGGAACTCCTGGCCAAGGCCATAGAGACCGAGGGGGTCGGTTTCCTGGGTGGCCATATGGCTTTTTTCCTGGGGATGGGAGGGTACTTTCTTATCGACCTCCTGGTACCACATGACTACCTCGGTCAACACGACCATCCTAACGGTAAATACGATCATGAATTTGGCAGGTCCCCACAGGCGCTCAAGCGGACCGGGCTGCTCATGACAATCGGTATTGCAATCCACAACTTCCCGGAGGGCATGGCCACCTTTATTGGCGCACTGGAGGATTTCAATCTGGGGGTTGCCATTGCAGTAGCGATCGCAATCCACAATATCCCGGAGGGTATTGCCATATCAGCGCCAATCTATACGGCCACAGGCAGTCGGAAAAAGGCATTTCTGTGGTCCTTTTTTTCTGGTGTGAGCGAAGTCTTGGGCGCGGTCCTAGCAGCGATCGTCCTTATGCCTTTTCTCTCTGAAAGGTTAATGGGATTTGTCCTTGCCGGTGTGGCTGGCATCATGGTAGTCATCTCCCTTGATGAGCTGATACCTGTGGCCAAGACCTTCGATGCGGAGCATACGCCCATCTTGGGTGTTATAATCGGAATGATCGTCATGGTACTGAGCCTGTGGATGCTGGGACAACCGTAGCTTACACTCCTTGACGCGGGGCCCCTTTTTATCCACGAGCCTTCGTCAGCGATTCAGGAAAAAGGAAGGTAACCGTTCACGGGTTCAGAGGTTCAGAGTTCAGGGTTCACCGAAAACCTGCCCGCGTCGCCTTGCTCGCATGGCGGGCGGGTCTGGACCGCGGATTCATGGGTTCTGAATGGGGAACTCCTAACCTGTGAACGCCTACAAAGAAAGATAGGATCAGGGAAGACCTTGATCTAATCATTGGGCCGCCCGGGGCAAGGTAGGTTCAGACCGAGGGCCTGGTTTCGGATACGGATGCGAAGAGATGTTCTGCATACAGACTGAGACCCTAAAATTAAGACTTCAAGTTATCCGGGTGGACTCTTTACTGGAGCACGAAGGTGTCATTCCCCATGTAGCTGATAAACTGATCTTAGAGTTCAAGAACTGGGCTATCCTGGAAAACCCTGTAATTGTTGATGAAAACAATATTGTCTTAGATGGCAACCACCGAACATACGTCTTCAAGAAATTGAGATTTAGATACATCCCGGTCTGTAAGATCGACTACTTCAGCAAATCAGTAAGCCTGAGGTATTGGTTCAGAATGGTAGGGGGCATTAGGGGGCTTGGGCCCCTAATGCAGATCGTTGAGGAGATGGGTGGAAATCTCCGGAAGGTAAGTAATAAGGAATCCCTTGTCAAGAGGATGGAAGAGAATCGGTTTGCGTGTGGGATCCAGCAGGGCGATTCCTACACCCTCGTAAGGTTCCATGAAGAGGTCGTAAATGATGCAGTGGGTGCCTATGAAGTCTTGGAAAAAATTCAAGATAAATTGATACAAAAAGACCTCAGAATAAGTTATATTCCATGCCAGTCAATACATGACTCCGACTTCTGCAATGGCCTGAAAGATAGCGAAATAGTCATTTGGACTCCTCAGATAGCCAAAGAGATGGTCGTGGATGCGGCAAAAAGGAAGAGAATATTTGCCCCCAAGACCACACGCCATCTAATAGCGGCACGGCCCCTCAATGTCAACGCCCCAATCCACTGGTTCAAAGAAGATGTCTCTCTGGAGGAAATTGATGCGAGGTTTTCGAGATTCCTTCAAGAAAAGGAGATCAGGCGATTCGGGCCGGGCCAGGTCATAGACGGTAGATATTATGAAGAAGAACTTTTTGTCTTTTACGAAAGACGGTAACTTTTCCTGATGAGAGGGTACGGGAGATGAGCCAAAGAAAAAAGATTGTAAGCCTTTCTACCATAGGTCTTGATTCACCAGGTCTGGTTTCAAAGATCACGACCAAGATATTTGAGATGAAGGGCAATATCACGGATGTTGAAGAAAATTGCCGGAGAGGGCTATTCTCCATATTCCTTGCGGTGGATTTCTCGGCATCAAAAAGATCAGTAGATGAGATAACCAGGAGTTTGAAGGCCATCGAAATGGAGACAGGCCTAAAGTTTATCCTGGGGACTTTTGATGAGCACGGCATGACCCCTGTATCAGAAGATGAAAATTATGTGGTGACTATCTTGGGACTGGACCGGCCGGGCATCATTGCACGAGTCTCTACATTGTTTCACAAGTACCATATCAATATTGAAAATTGCAGGATGATAGCTCGCGGAAAATTCTTCTCCATGGAGATGGCCATAAACATTTGCAAGATGATGACCGGGCCATACCTGTCCCATGATGAAGCAATGGAAAAGATGAAGGCCGAGCTCAAGGATCTTTGCGCTGAGATGAATCAAAGCGTTGTGATTCAAAAGGAGGATACATTCAAGAGGCTCAAAAAGATCGTGGTCTTTGATGTTGAATCCACACTAGTCCAAGATTCTTCCCTTAGGGACTTCGTGGAGAAAATAAGGGAAGTTTCCAAATTGATGGATAGTGAAGCCAAGCCCAAAGATGACCGCAAAGACGAGGCCCAGGTGCTCATCGATAATGCACCAAAACTAAAGGGTATGCCCATACGTGATTTCGAAAAATTCAGCGAGACCCTGGCCCTAAATCCCGGTGCCCTTGAACTAATACAGATCTTGAAATCCATGGGTTTTAAGATTGCGCTCCTATCAGCCGGGTTTGATTGCTTTATGAAGAAGATCTTTGAGGTCTCAGGTGCCGATTATGCATTTTCCAATACGCTCAAGGTGGATGAAAATGGAATAATCACAGGTGAATTGGAAGAGCCCATACTGACCAGTGCAACCAAGAATGAAATCCTGGAATTGATCATAGGTATGGAAAATATCAGCCCCGACCAGGTAATTGCTGTTGGTGATGGCTCGGCCCTGTCTCGTTTACCTAAAGACATGGGACTAACCATCGCCTTCAGACCGGGGGATACGACCACCAGGGCCGATGGGATATTTAGTGGGGATCAAATTATCAACATATTGTACTGCCTGGGCATCCCCAAGACAGAACTGGACAAACACCTAAAAAGATCGCCTTAGTATACCTAACCCGGATAAACCCTGTCAGAATTGCCTAACAGGGTAAACCGGAATTGGGGAATTGCGGGGGATGAGTCGGGATAAGGTGCCTATGAGGGCTAACTAATTGGGTAACCGTTCACGGGTTTAGAGGTTCAGGGTTCCCCGCATTGGGCGGGATCTTCGACAGGGTTCACCGAAAATCTGAGTCCCGCCCCAGCGGGAATTCGTGGGTTCCGAATGGAGAAAGGTAACCCTGAACGGTTCACCCTGTTAAACAGGGTTCCCTCCGGGAAATTTAACTGGGTGAACTCTGAACCTGTGAAGCCTACCTAATTGGGTCAGAAGGAAGGGGTTTGGTAAAGCCACAGCCCTTTTTCCTGCAGGCCAGGGATGGCGCCGAGTTCTTCGGCCTTTTGATGCTCAAGACCGGGGTACCGCATTCGGGACAGGCCTCGTCAAAGGGGTCATCCCAGGTGGCAAAACGGCATTTTGGATACTGGTTGCAGGCATAAAACTTTTTCCCTTTCTTGGATCTCCTCTCTACCAACATACCCCGGCAATTCTTTTCAGGACACGGGACCCCCGTACTCACCGGCTCGGGTGTCCAGATGTTTTTACATTCAGGATAGCCGGTACAGGCGACAAAAGACCCGAACTTTCCATTCTTGACCGCCATGGGCCGGCCGCACTTTTCACATGTCCCCTCATCCTTCCTCGGCTCTGCTGATGCTTCAACAACGATATTTCCCTTTTCATCCCGAGTAAAATTCGTAGTGTTCCTGCACTCTGGAAAACCGGTACAGGCCAGGAAGATCCCGTTTCGTCCCGACTTGATGGCCATAGGACGGTCACATTTTGGACAGGAAATATCGGTCAAGACCTCCCCCTTCATCTCACGCGTTGCCTTTTCTAAATTCTTCTCAAATGACCCGTAGAACTGCTTTAAGATATCGGTCCACTTTACCTCTCCCCGCTCAATCTTGTCCAAGTTGTTCTCCATTTGGGCGGTAAAAGCGGTATCCATGACATCGGGGAAGCTCCCAACCAGCAGATCCGTCACCAAAAAGCCCAATTCCGTTGGCCTGAAGAGCCTTTTTTCTATGGATACATATTCCCTTCCACTGATGTTGGCCAGGATTGCCGCATAGGTTGAGGGCCGGCCGATACCGTTTTCCTCCAATGCCTTGATCAGAGTTGCCTCGGTGAACCTGGGTGGGGGTTGCGTAAAGTGTTGGGCCGGGTCTAATTTGATGAGGTTTAGGATTTGATCCTCTTGTACCGGGGGGAGTTGGGCCTCTTGGTCCTTCTCCGGGCCTTCTTGATAGAGCACCGTAAATCCCTTAAATACAACCACAGAACCGGTTGCTCTGAAAGCAGCTTTTCCGGCGCTGATTTCGACCTGAGTCTTATTTAATATGGCTGGACTCATCTGACAGGCGACAAAACGTGTCCAGATGAGATCATAGAGGGCCAACTGGTCTTTCGTAAGGTAGGGTGAAACAGCTCTTGGCTCAAGCTCCGCCGAAGTGGACCGTATGGCCTCATGGGCCTCTTGAGCGCCCTTGCGGCTCTTAAACCTGTTCGGTCTGCCAGGCAGGTAATCCTTGCCAAAGGCCTTCTGGATAAAGCCCCGCGCCTCAGAAACGGCATCGTCCGAAAGTCTGAAAGAATCTGTCCTCATATATGTAATAAGCCCTACCAGACCCCTATTTCCGAGATCCACCCCTTCCTAAAGACCCTGTGCAATGGACATGGTCTTTTTGGCCGAAAACCTCAATCTCTTAAAGGCTTCCTGCTGAAGAAGGCTAGTGGTGAAGGGAGGCGGCGGATTTTTCCTTGTCCTTTTTTGAGTGACCTTTGAGACCTTAAATGGCAGGCCTTCAATCTCTGAAACGATCTTGAGCGTCTGTTCTTCATTTTTCAGGTCGGCCTTTTTGCCCATGTACTTAGAAAGCCTGGCCTCAAAGGGGGGGGGCTCGCTCGATTTGAGATGGGCCGTCAGAGACCAGTATTCCTGTGAATCAAATGCCTGGATCTCTCGCTCCCTGTCGCAGATCATCTTGACCGCCACGGACTGAACCCTCCCGGCGCTCAACCCCCGTTTTACTTTTTTCCAGAGGAGCGGGGATATCTGGTATCCAACAAGGCGGTCTAAGATCCTCCTGGCCTGTTGAGACTCAAATTTATCCCTGTCAAGCGCCTGCGGTGAGGATACCGCGTCCCGGATGGCCTTAGCCGTCAGTTCGTTAAAGAGGACCCTGAATATCTCCTTGTGTTTTCTCCCTTTCTTTAGTTCCTGGGCAATATGCCATGCGATTGCCTCTCCTTCTCTGTCAGGGTCCGGGGCCAGATAGATCGCTTCAGCGACGCTTCCCGCCGCCTTCAACTCCTTCAAGATCTTATCCTTTCCTTTGATCGTGACATACTCGGGCTTGAAACCGTTTTCAATATCAACCCCAAACTTGCTAACGGGAAGATCTTTCACGTGCCCTACCGAGGCCATGATCTTGAAGTCAGACCCCAAGTACTTTCTGATGGTCCTGGCCTTGGCCGGGGATTCAATAATTAGTAGATTTTTTGACATTTCTGTTAAGTCGCTCCCACCGGAAAATCATATTTGCCTATCTTCAGAACTCACTAATTCGGACAGAAACTCCATTTTCCAATCGCAAATGCAATTCCCGGCTCTTGGCGGGAGTGTTGGAGTACTGGAGTAATGGAGTGCTGGAAAACTAGTTGATATTCTTAGCAATACTCCAATACTCCAACGCTCCATTACTCCTTTTCACCACTGCAATTCGGGAATTTGTCTTGCGATTCTTTCACTGCAAAATC
>JAUUVE010000220.1 GCA_030589715.1 Desulfobacteraceae bacterium
ATCCTTCGGGGGTGATCCTGAGGGGATGTCAAAGGCACCAACCCCATGATAGTGGGCCGGATCCTTTTCAGCAGGCTCGTATCCTTTTCCCTTTACCGTGAGGACATGTACCAAGACCGGCCCTTCCAGGTGGAGCGTATTACCAAACGCCTCCAGGAGGAGATCAAGCCGATGTCCTTTGATAGGGCCGATATACTTGAATTTAAATGCCTCGAACAACATGCCCGGAGTAAAGAAGGTAATAAAGGAGTCTTCGCTCTTTCGAACCAGATTCATAATATTTTCACCAACACCAGGAAGAGATTTGATAAAATTTTCCAATTCCTTTCTGAAATTGACAAACCTCTTGCCTGTCATCTTACGACTCAAAAAAGAGGAAAAGGCCCCTACGTTTGGCGCGATGGACATGGCATTATCGTTTAGGACAACGATGAGGTCTTTCCCAGTATGTCCGGCCTGGTTTAGCCCCTCAAAGGCCATACCGGCCGTCATGGAGCCATCACCGATGACTGAAATTACCTTGCTCTTTTCCCCGGTGAGGCACTTTGCGGTGCTGATGCCCAACCCGGCAGAGATGGAGGTGCTGCTGTGTCCTGTATCGAATGTATCGTAAGGGCTTTCGGATCTCTTGGGGAAACCACTAATACCGCCGTATGTCCTGAGGGTATGAAATCGATCCCTTCGTCCGGTTAAGAGCTTGTGGGCATAGGCCTGATGCCCCACATCCCAGATGATTTTGTCCTTCGGGGCATCAAATACATAATGAAGGGCAAGGGTCAGCTCAACAACGCCAAGGCTGGGTGCCAGATGACCCCAGGTCTTGGATACCGTGTCAATGCTCTTTTGACGAATCTCTTGAGCCAGGGTTTCGAGCTGATCTAGAGATAGGCCTTTGAGGTCTGCGGGGCTATCTATCCTGTCCAGGAGCTTGTGCTTTGCTTGAGACTTGCTCATTTCCTTCTCTCAATGATGTATCGTGCGATCTGACGCAGGGGCTCTGCCCTGTGATCAAATGCTCGCAGGGATTCAATTGAGGCCTCTACCAGTTCCGACTGGACCTGCTTGGCCTTGCTTAGACCGATAACGGCCGGATAGGTGATTTTTCCCTTTTGCTCATCGCTGCCTGACTCCTTGCCCATGGTCATACTGTCACCCTCAATATCCAGGATATCATCGGAGATCTGGAACGCGAGTCCTATCTTCTGGCCATAGGAGGTGATGGCCTCAAGCTCCGATTTATCTCCACCCGCAAGGATGGCGCCTGATGCGACTGAGGCCGAAATCAGGGCACCTGTCTTGTGGGTGTGCATAAACTCTACCACGGAAAGATCCACTGCCTTTCCCTCTGATTGAATATCAACCACTTGGCCTCCGACCATCCCACGATATCCGGCGGCCTTGGAGATCAGGGCTATCACCTTGAAGATGAGGTGAGGTGATACCCGCTCTACCAATTCAGGTGCAGTCATCAGGTTGAAGGATTCGGTTAGCAGCCCATCACCTGCCAGTAAGGCAACCGCTTCTCCAAAGATCTTGTGACAAGTAGGTTTTCCCCTTCTCAGATCATCATCATCCATCAAGGGGAGGTCGTCATGGATCAGGGAATAGGTATGGATCAATTCCAGGGCACATGCAGCAGGAAGCACATCGGTTTCTGTCCCACCTACGGCCTCAGCCCCAGCCAAGCAAAGTATGGGCCTCAGCCTCTTGCCCCCGGCAAAAAGGCTATATTTCATGGCATCGATCAGGTCGGATGCCGGTCCCTCGGCCACGGGGAAATGGGCCTCAAGGGTCCTGTCTACTATGGCCTTTTTTTCTCTGAGATACGGCCTCAGGTCCAAGGATTCCTCACTCCGCATCCTTTTCTTCCTCAAGGTCAAAGGGGACCTGTCTATGCTTCCCGCCACTTTCCTGGATCAAGATGGTGACCTTTTTCTCGGCCTCTTCCAGTTTCTTGGAACAAAATTTTACCAACCCCACCCCTTCCTCAAAATCCTTAAGGGCATCCTCCAGGGGCAGGTCGTTCCCCTCCATACCTTGTACGATCTCTTCCAGCCGCTTCATTGCCACTTCGAATTTTTTTTCAGCCATTCCTCCCCCACACTGTCAACCGTATAGTCCCTTAGCAATGACATTCCAAAAAAAGAGGTCACAATTTATTCCGCTTAGAGAAGTCTTGTTGGGAGCAGATTAAGGGATTGAGGAATTTAGGGATTAGATTAAGAAGATCACATTCAATTCCTAAATCCCTCAATTCGCAATTCGCAATTCCGGTTTATCCGGGTTAAGATTCTATAACTATGCGGCCTCCCTGTCAAACCAAAGCCAGGAAAATGTCAGGAGTTGGGTAAGAGATCCCCAAGTCTCTTTTTCTCCTCTACTTTTTCTATCCTGCACTCCAGTTCTCCCTCCGCCAGAAGCACTTCAACCTGATCTCCTTTTTGGACACCAGAGGTATCCCTGAGGACATTTCTCCCGGGTAATTTTCGGGTAATACTGTATCCCCGCCTCAGAATTGATAAAGGGCTCAGGTCCTGTATCCCCTTCTCTAAGAGGGAAAGGGCCGTCTGCTTGCCGGCGAGCTGCCCCTTTATGGCCCGGTCAAGTGATATTTTTTGAAACTCCAGTCGCTGTCTCATGGAGGAAATGATGCCTGCAGGGGAGTTAAGATGCAGGGCACGCCTCTCTGTCCTGAGCCTCTTCTGCAAGTTGCGGACAATGAGATCCGTGATCCTGACAAGCCGGGTATGGATTTCATCAAGTCGCAACCAGGTCTCGGCAAACCGTTTCCTCGGATCCTTAAGGCCTCTCACTAAGACCTCCAGTCTCTGAGTATGGTTTTTCAGGTTTAGACCTGTTCGCGATATCAACCTGTCTCTCATCTCACTTACCCGGTTTACGAGAGCTTCCTTTTCGGCAACGAGCAATTCCGCGGCTGCAGAAGGTGTGGGGGCCCTCAGGTCGGCTGCCAGATCAGAGATGGTGAGATCGATTTCATGGCCCACCGCAGAGACGACCGGTAATCTTGAGCCTCTGATGGCCAGGGCCAAATCCTCCTGGTTAAATGCCCACAGGTCTTCGAGGGAGCCCCCACCCCGGGTAAGGACGATGACATCCACCTCCAGGTCTCTGTTGACCAGGTCCAAGGCCTTGACCATGTCCGCGGCCGCTTCATCCCCCTGGACCCTGACCGGGACAACAATTATCTCTATGTTGGCAAATCTTCTGCGGATGATCTTTAGAAAGTCGCGGATCGCTGCGCCGGTGGGTGATGTTATAACGGCAACCCGTTGGGGAAGAAAGGGAAGGGGTCTTTTTATCTCCTCATCAAAGAGACCCTGGGCAGCCAGTTTCTTCTTTAGCTGTTCAAGGGCCAGGGCCAGTGCACCCACACCCATGGGTTCAAGGTAATCAAGGATGATCTGATATTCCCCCCGGGGCGGGTATACCCCTATCCTCCCCTGGGCAATTACCCTCATACCGTCTTCAGGGATAAACCTGAGGTAGCGAGCCTGGAGGCGGAACATGACCGCCCTGATCTGGGCCCTTTGATCCTTGAGGACCATATAGTAGTGGCCGGAGACAGGGGTGCTAAAGTTGGATATTTCGCCCTCTACCCATACGAAATCAAAGCGCTCCTCCAGGAGATTTTGGATCTCTTCGGTGAGCTCCTGTACACTGTAAATTCTGGGGGTCTGGCCTTCCTGCAACAAAGCTGAACACGCCTTAGATCTATACTGGTGGTTTCCCGGCCTAACTATGGAACAGGGGACTTGCTATGAGCTCAGCACAACCAGGGCATCAACGGCAACGGGCTGGCTATCCGAAAGTATCAACGGGTTGATATCGATTTCCTTGATGCTCTCCTCATCAAGGCCTATGTTGCCCATCTTGATAAGGATATCCGCAAGTCGATCCAGGTCCGCCGCTGGCATCCCGCGGATGGCGTCCAGGATCTTCCGGGCCTTGATCTCCTGCATCATTTCCAGGGCATCCCGCTTTTCAATCGGTGCCACCCGAAAGGAGACATCCCTGAGGATTTCTGTAAAGATGCCTCCGAGACCGAACATCACGCACGGCCCGAACTGGCTATCCCTTGTGAGACCCACCACCAGCTCCCTGGTCCCCTTAACCATCTCCTGGACCAGTATGGTGGCGCTATCATCCTTTACTTCCTTCATGATCTCCTGAAATGCGGAAGCGGCCTCCTCCTCATTTCGGATATCCACTCGCACCAGCCCGCGCTCTGTCTTATGGCTCAAATCCGGGGCACAGGCCTTGATCACCAATGGGAACCCGATTTCATGGACGGCCTTCAAGGTCTCCTTTTCATCAGCGGTCTCGATCTCGCGGGTGACTGGAATGTCATATCTCCGCAGAAGCTCCTTCGATTCATGCTCTGAGAGGGTGTTTCTCCCCTCCTTCAGGGCCTTCTCTATTATATCCACTTGTACCTCCCGCTCAAATGTTACTGGAGTTTTCACTTCCAGAGGGAATTATAGGGTTTTGATGACGTAAATTCACTCCCTTTCCGTAGCCTTTTACAGGTTCAGGGTTACCTTTGAACCCGTGAACGGTTACCACTTTCCCTTACCAGCTTTTCATATTGATACAGGCCGGCCATGACTTTGGCAGCCCTCTCGGGTGTGGGCAGATTGAAAATGGCCCCTGCCTTCCCAAGATCCGCCACTTGCCGGTCCCAGACGCCTGGTGGCGAAACAAGGCAGGTAATGACCGGTTTCTTCTGATTCCATTCAATGAGTAAGTCAGAGATATTTGCCACTGC
>JAUUVE010000026.1 GCA_030589715.1 Desulfobacteraceae bacterium
CAGGGCCATCGGGACTTTGACGAGAAGCGCGAGGTAATCGAAGAGATTTTGGCGCCCCAGACGGGCACTACCGAACGTATCAAGTTGTGGCTAACGGCTATTGCATCCGCTCAGCTCTTTACCCCCTCAAGGATGGACAGGGAACTTCTTGAATACGACCAGAAGAGATGGGATAATCAGCGGGACGGATTTAGGGCCCGGCGGGACCCCCGAAAGATTACCGGTAAAAGCGTGTTTCATTTCTACCAGGCGGCCAGCCTGCACCGTCACTATGTGTTGCGGGAGCTGTTGCCGAAGGCGGGCATCATCTTGACCTGAGCATAGCAAACCGAACATGGGAGGCCTGAGGCCATGCCCCGGGCTATGCGGATCCTCGTGGCGGCTGATTGATATGATAGCTGATTTTCAAAGTCCTTGACAGAGACGCCTTCATGAACGAGATTGTAGCGGTGCTGAACGAATGAATGATTACGGTTTAAGGCGTGCGAGTCCTCCATATCGGGAAATATTATCCTCCCTATCAGGGGGGGATGGAAAACTTTTTGAGGGATCTTCTTCATGCCCTTCAAAAAGAGGGCGTTTCTGTCTCCGCCTTAGTCCATCACCACCTTCTGGGGGAACCCTTTTGCCGTGAAAGGGAAGACGGCATCAGTATATTTCGGGCCCCCTTACGGGGGCAAGTCCTGTATGCCCCTATCAGCCCCTCCTTCCCAGGTCTCTTAAGGCAGTCAATAAAGTCCTTTCGTCCCCACCTCGTCCATTTTCATCTCCCCAATCTCTCAGCCTTCTGGAGTATATTCATTCCTGAAGTGCGAGCCATCCCCTGGGTTATTCAGTGGCAATCAGACGTGGTGGCCTCGAAAATCGATCGCAGGATGGGTGTCGCATACGGGTTATATCGGCCTTTTGAGCAATATATCTTGAGGCGCTCACGCGCAATTGTGGCCACATCCAGGCCTTATCTACTCACAAGCAGGGCCCTGGCTCCCTTTATGAGTAAGTGCCACGTGGTTCCACTTGGGTTAGATCCCATGCGGTTAAAGATGCCGAGCCAAGATCTAATAAAGTGGGCCGAGATGAAATGGGCTAAGGGAGGTACAAGGGTCCTTGCCATAGGCAGGCTGACTTACTACAAAGGGCATGAGGTCTTGATTCAGGCCGCGGTTCGCATCCCAGACGTCAGGGTGTTCATTGTGGGAGAGGGAGAGCGCAGGCCTCGTCTTGAGCGGCTCGTAAAAGAGCTAGGGCTACAAGAGAGGGTGACGCTTCCGGGTCTCTTGGAGGAATCGAGGCTTCATGCCCTCCTGGCTACCTGTGATTGCCTTTGTCTGCCATCCATAGAACGTACTGAGGCATTCGGCCTAGTCCTCCTGGAGGCGATGAAATATGCCAGGCCTGTGGTGGTCAGTGATGTGCCGGGGTCGGGTATCGGTTGGGTTGTGAGGCATGGGAAGACCGGCCTCTTAGTCCGCCCGGGGGATCCCGGAGAACTTGGAAAGGCATTAGAGGTCATGGGGGGGATGTCTGGGTTGAGGGAAGGCATGGGCCGGGCGGCAAAGGAACGATTTGATGAGGTGTTTCAGATTGATCAAGTGGCTCAAGCGATAGCGGTCATATATCAAGACATTTTGCGAACTTGAGCCTGATGCCCACTTGATGAAAAATCCTTGGCTAGCATTTGAAGGGCCGCCGGTTTGCTTGAGGGTAAGATGCTTCGTCCTCTTTTGGCTTTTAATTCGACTTCTTGGCAATAATATAGTATATTTTACCGGTTTCTTTTAAAACACTTTTTTGTGATTATGGCCTATTATCGGTGCCGGCCCTGAAATGACAAATTCCCTTTTACAAACGCGGAGTAGGGGACCACTTGTTGTGCTGATCCCTGCCCTGAACGAAGGGCTTACCATAGGGCGTATTGTTGAGGAGGTGAGGGCGGAGCTTGACTGCGAGGTGGTCGTAATAGATGATGCGAGCACGGACAATACCGCAGAGGAGGCACGAGTAGCGGGTGCGACCGTATTGCCTCTCAGCTTACAGATAGGTGCGTGGGGAGCCATCCGTACGGGTATGTGTTACGCCTTCAAACATGGCTATCATGTGGCGGTTACCATGGACGGGGATGGTCAGCACCTTGCAAACTCCATCCAATCAGTTGTAGCACCCATTGAATCGAAACAGGCAGATGTTGTCATCGGATCGTGTGTCGAGCGGGGGAGTCTAGCCAGAAGAGTTGCCTGGGCCTTCTTGCGTAAGCTCACTGCGCTTAGAGTGGAAGACTTGACGTCAGGGCTCCGTGCGTATAATCGGGCTGCAATCTCTGAACTCACTTCATCGGATACTACCCTCTTCGACTATCAGGATATTGTGGTGCTGCTTTATCTTCAAAAGGGGGGGCTTAAGATAGCAGAGGCTCCGGTGGACATGTGTCCCAGGATATCAGGACATTCCAGGATCTTTCATTCATGGGTGGCCGTCTTACGATACCTCTTGGTCACCAGTGTTTTGTGTTTGTCCAGAGCAAAATAGATACCTTAAGAGTCCCTTCTGTCAATCAGGCCTTCGGAGGACACCATGGGTATTTCCTATAACTTGACATCTTTGGCGATTGGGATCGTGGCAGCCGGTGTTATACTCCTGCTGGTCCGAAAAGACTTAATGCACAGCAGGTATTCCATATGGTGGCTCCTGATGGCCTTGGGAATTGCCATATTCGGATGCTTCCCTCGGCTGGTGGATAAGATTGCGCATGAGCTAGGTGTGCACTATGGCCCGGTCTTGCTTATCGTGGTTGGAATGGCTCTGATCTTGATCAAGATGCTGACTATGGACATTGAGCGCTCTGGTCAGGAACGAAGGCTTCGATTACTAACTCAGAGGCTTGCCATCTTGGAAGGCGAAAGACAAGCCAATCCAGAGAAGGAGGAAGAGGCCGAGGCTTGATATTAGGGCAGATCAAGTTCGAGGGAAATTTTATTGACACCTTGATTTTCTAGTGATATAAATAAAAATTTTTGAGCAAATAGCTCCTTGTCCCTCAGGACAGCTTGGTGACAAGTTGCTCCTATTTTCAGCTCGCTCTGGGGGACCAAGATCCTGATCAGGAAAAGGCCGGAAGGAGAAGAATAGGAATATGCGATACTATGAGACCCTTTATATTATTAATCCTAATTTGGCAGATGAGGATTACAAAGAGGTTGTGACCAAGTTTAGCGGTCTTGTTGAAAAGAATGACGGAGTGGTCACAAAGGTAGATGAGTGGGGTAAGAAGTCCTTGGCTTATGAGGTAAAAAAGTACGATAGAGGCTATTATGTGCTCTTGCAGTATTGCGGGGAGCCTGGTATCACGGACCGACTTAAAAGGGACTTGAAACTGGACGACAGGGTCCTGAAATACCAGACGATCAAGCTGAGTGACCATGTGGACCCGGAGGCGATAAAGGCCGAGGCCCAGCAAGAGGAGGCCAAAGCGGGCGATGAAGTGACGACCCCGGAGGTAATAAGCCCTGAAAAAGAGGTGAAGACAGAAAAAGACCAAGAGGGTGAAAATGCCATATCAAAGTCATAAAAGACCAAATGACAAAAGTAGGTTCCGAAGGACATATCATAGAAGAAAAATATGTAGATTTTGTGCGGATAGCAGCCTTGTGATAGATTACAAGGAAATCAAGGTCCTCAGATATTTCACAACAGAACGGGGTAAGATTACGCCGCGGAGAATTTCGGGTAACTGCGCCAAGCACCAGCGCATACTGACTTTGGCCATCAAGAGGGCTAGAAATATGGCCCTATTGCCATTCACTACGTCTGTTGTGAGGTAAACTCAAATCTCTTAGAATATCTCAGAAGTGCACTCTCTTGAGTATTTTGGGGATTTGCCACTCCTGAAATCCCATGAAATTAAAAGACTTACTAGGGTGTGTGGGCTGGGCCGCTTTTTTTCTCTTGGCCTCCGCGTGGATTCCCTTATTTGGCCCCTTTCTTAGCCTCTTAGCCCCTTTGCCATTCCTTTATTATTCTACTAAGTTGGGCCTCTATCAGGGTATAAAGCTTGCCGCTGCGGCCATGCTCACCATCGGACTCTTTGCCAAACTAACAGGGTACCCACAGATCATCCTATTCGGAATAGAGTTTAGTCTCTTGGGGCTCGCCCTGTCCGAGCTGATGAGAAGGAGGTTTTCCCTAGGCCAGACGATCTTTCTTGCCACTGCCTTTATGCTGATTCTGGGTATCTGTTTTCTTTTTATTATTGCCCTTTCAGAAAATATGGGTCCCTTTGAGATGATCTCAAAATATCTGCAGGGCCATTTAAAGGAAACCATCAATGCATATGAAGGGACCGGGATCACAAAGGAAAACGGCCTTGAACTTGAGACATATGCAAAGGCCTTTATAGACGCCATTTCCAAGATCTATCCGTCCCTTATGATTGTCGGTACCGGATTTGCGGTCTGGCTCAATGTTATCCTGGCAAAGCCCCTGTTTAGGAGGGGACACCTTGAGTATCCCGACTTTGTTCCCATGGACCGTTGGCTGGCACCGGACGGTTTGGTGTGGGGGGCGATCGTTTCAGGTTTTGCTTTATTTTTTTCATCAGGGGGTATAAGATTATTTGCGATAAATGTACTGATAGTTATAATGGCCGTCTATCTATTTCATGGGCTATCTATCATTTTGTTTTTTCTAAACAAATATAATGTTCCCTCGTGGATGAGGATAGGTATCTATTTTCTGATTATTATTCAGCAGCTCTTTTTGGCTGTCTTGGCCCTTGCTGGGCTTTTTGATCAGTGGATCGATTTCAGAAAGATCCACAGGAGGGTGGAAGGCTGATTTCGGCTATGGAGGAAGTAGTATGAAAATCATTTTGAAACAGGATGCGGATGAATTGGGCCTAGAGGGAGATATTGTGGGTGTGACCAGGGGTTATGCTCGTAATTTTCTGATCCCAAAGGGTATTGCCGTTGAAGCAAGCCCGCAAAATATAAAGGCCTTTCAATTGCAAAGCAAGAAAATCGATGCCAGGAGGCTAAAGGCAAAGGAACAGGCTGGAAGGCTAAGAGAAAAGATGGAAGGGGTTGTGATCACCTTTTTACACAAGGCAGGTGAAGAAGGGAAATTATACGGTTCTGTCACTAGCATGGACATAGCCTCACAGCTAGAAAGGCAGGGCATTGTCGTTGATCGGAGAAAGGTGGTCCTGGAAAAACCCATAAAGGCCTTGGGAGAATTCCAGGTCCCGGTCAAGATCTACCCAGGAGTTACAGGTTTGCTAAAGGTGATTGTGGACCCTGAAAAGGGAAAAGTGGAGTAGTACTTTTTGATGCAGCAAGCCAGGGAAAAAACAGGACCTTCCTATATGAAGGTGCCCCCTCACAACATTGAGGCGGAACAGGCCATACTGGGCGGCATTTTGATGAATAATGACGCCATAAATCAGGTCATGGATCTCTTGTCGCCCTATGACTTTTACCGCGAGGCCAATGAGGCCCTTTTTGAGGGGATGGTCCAGTTATACAGTAATGACGAACCGATCGATATCATTACCCTTTCCACGTCTCTTAGCAAGAAAGACCTCCTGGAAAAGGTGGGGGGAACAGAGTATTTGGCCTCCTTGGTAGAGGCCGTTTCCACCTCTGCAGGAATCGTCTACCATGCGGAGATCGTAAAAGGGTTGTCCGTTAGAAGGAAGCTGATCAGCCAGTGTGCGGCCATTTCTGAGGCCTGTTTTCGGGGTCAGGAAGAGACCGATGATCTCCTTGATATGGCTGAGCAGTCTATCTTTAATATTGCCGAGGAGCAGGTCAGAGAAGGCTTTCAGAGCCTAAATGAGGTCATTTCAAGCAGTTTTAGGCAGCTGGAGAGAGCAGCCCAGTTCGACGGATATGTCACAGGTGTCCCCACCGGTTTTGATGACTTTGACCGCCTGACAACGGGCCTTCAGCCCTCTGACCTGATCATCATTGCGGGCAGGCCCAGCATGGGAAAGACGGCCTTGGCCCTAAATATCGGGTACAACGCGGCCCAGAAGACCAAGAAAGGGGTCGCAGTCTTTTCGCTGGAGATGTCTAAATCGCAGCTAGGTATCAGGTTGCTGGCATTTGATTCCGGCATAAACGCCACAAAGTTGAGGACCGGGTTCATAAGGGATCACGAATGGGGATTGTTGACCGAATCGGCCAACCGCCTATCAGAACTGCCGATCTTTATCGATGACAGCTCGGCCATCAGCGTCCTAGAAATGAAGGCCAAGTGCAGGAGGTTGAAGAAAAAGCACGACCTAGTCCTTGTCATCGTTGATTACCTGCAATTGATCCAGGGCCGGAGATCTGCCGAGTCCCGGCAACTGGAGATATCGGAGATTTCAAGAGCTTTGAAGGCCTTGGCAAAGGATCTCAATGTGCCTGTTTTGGCCCTATCCCAACTAAACAGAAAGGTGGAAGATCGGCCAAACAAAAAGCCCCAGCTGGCAGATCTGAGGGAGAGCGGCGCCATTGAACAGGATGCGGATGTGATCGCCTTTATTTACAGGGACGAGGTATACCATCCCGATTCAGCAGAAAATCGCAATATCGCTGAAATCATTGTGGCAAAGCAGAGAAATGGACCCACCGGTTTCCTGAAGTTGACCTTTCAAAAGGAGCTTACGCGCTTTAGGAACTATACCGAAGAAGATATTACCGTATAAAGACAGTGGTCAAGGATTCATATGCCGATTCGGGCGCACGGGACCTTTGTGTAAACAGTAATGTGCTCTCACTAATAATTTTGATGGTCTGGCAAAAAGTGGAAAATTTCATTATATAGGTAACGCGCCGACATCTAACTTAAGAAAATAATTCACAATGCCTAAATGCCTAAATTCGCAATTGCCCGTAAAAAAGACCTTTTACGTGCGCATTAATTTCAGAGCTTAAATATCGACAAAGTATATGGCAAGACCGGTGGCCTAAAGGCCAGCCAGCAGAAGCGACTTCAGAATCTTTACCGCCGCAGAATACCCTCCCGTGAAATCGTTTCCCATGAATTGACCCGTCAGATCTCTGCCATTTCCCACGAAATCAAACGACAGGTGGCCTTGCTGATGACCCGCAAGGGTCATGTGGCATATGTGATCGTTGGTGACAATAAGCGCACCTGGATCCCTGACCTGAGCGGCTTTAGACTGGGGGCAGGCCGTCTTAAGGGCCTCCGATGTATCCACACCCACCTAAATGGGGAACCCCTTTCAGGGGAGGACATGGCGGATCTTGTGTTGCTTGGTCTGGACCTTATGGTGTGCGTCCAGCTAGATGAAAAGGGGATACCGGGGCCAATCTCATATGCCAATATCCTGCCGACAAACAGGAGTGGAAAGGGGTGGGATGTGAGTCGGGTCCCCGATATAGGGCAATTGGATGTGGATTTCCTTGAAATGATCGGGGCCCTGGAAGAGGAGCTGGGAAGGACACACGTGGGACGCTCCCTGGAGGGAAAGGAGAAGGCCCTGTTGGTGGGGGTTACCACAGGTCCACGATGGCAGGAAGAGGAATTTCTGGACGAGCTGGAGGACCTTGCCGGTTCTGACAATATAGGGGTGGTCGGGAGAGTGGTCCAGCATATAAAAAAGGCCGATCCTCGGTTTTTGATGGGGAAGGGGAAGGTGAGTGAACTGGTCCTACGGTGCCTTCAGACCGGTTCCAACCTGTTGATTTTTAACAACGAGTTGACGCCTGCCCAGGTGAAGAGCCTGGCTGATTTTACTGAGCTCAAGATCATAGACAGGAGCCAGCTTATCCTGGACATATTCGCCAGACGGGCAGTGACGAGAGAGGGAAAGATCCAGGTAGAGCTTGCCCAGTTGAACCACCTGCTCCCCAGGCTTGCCACCAAGAATACCGCCATGTCTCGACTAACGGGAGGGATAGGCGGCAGGGGTCCGGGTGAGACCAAGTTGGAGATCAACAGGCGAAGGGTCAGGGAGCGGATCGCAAGATTGAACCGGGAGCTCAAGGAGATCAAGCGTCAGAGGGAAGCAAGGAGACGTCTGCGGGAGGCAAACAGATTACCAGTGATTTCCATTGTGGGGTATACCAATGCAGGGAAATCTACCTTATTAAACACCTTGACCCACAGCCATGTCAGCGTCAGGAATCGCCTCTTTGAGACGCTCGATCCCAGCAGCCGGCGTCTGAGATTCCCTCGCGAGCGTGAGGCGATTGTTACTGACACGGTCGGGTTTATCAGAAATCTACCCAAAAGCCTCATGGAGGCATTTGCCGCAACGCTCGAAGAGCTTCATGATGCAGACCTGCTGCTGCACGTGGGTGATGCTACCAGCCCCCGATTGGAGGAGGAGATAAAGATCGTTGAGCAGGTCTTGATGGACCTGGATCTGATGGGGATCCCCACCCTATTGGTCCTCAACAAGGCAGCTCTCATTGGCGTTGAAAGGGCTGAGGCCTTGTCAAAAAAAATGGGAGGGATTGCCCTATCCGCAATTAACCCCCCCAGCGTCCATCCACTGACTGAGAAGATCCAGGCCCTTATATGGTCGCGCTCTTCCACCCCGCGGACTTGAACTTATCGCCACCCTTGGCAATCACGAGGGATTCACACCTTGGAAGCGTGTTGATAAAGCGGGTCCCCCGGACGGGATTCATCACAAATACGCTCGTAGAAAGGGCATCCGCGTCCATGGTGGTGTCGGCCATGACCGACACACTGGTGCTTGCCTCTGGCGAATGGCCCGTGTCGGGGTTTACGATGTGGTGGAACATCTTCTCCCGATCAAAATAGACCTCATAATTACCAGAGGTCGCAATGGCCCCATCAGTCATATGTATAATGTCAGGATATCTTTTCTGTTTTTTAGGATCCTGAATTGCAATGGTCCATGGTTTTCTGTCCCGTCTGAGGCCTGTGGTCCTGATATCACCACCGGCATTAATCAGGTGATTCCTGATATTATGACTCGCCAGGATTTCGGAGGCCCTGTCAACAATATAGCCCTTGGCAATACCGTCTAAGGTGATCCCCATCCCCGGCTTTCTAAACCGGATGCTGCGGCCGTTCAGTTCAATCATATCCGAACCCACAAGCCCCAAGGCCTTATCTATTTCGGCCTCAGCGGGTGGGGTGTCCTTTCCGGAGTCGAACTTTTCCCTAAAGAGATCTACTATGGGCTTGACCGATATATCAAAGCTCCCGCGGCTCAGCCGGTAATAGTCCAGTCCGCTGCCAACCACATGGGCAACTTCAGGGGGAACGTCATTGAGGACCCCTTCCTTGTTTAGTTGGGCAACTGCGGTTGTTTCATCAAAACGGCTCATGGTTCGGGTTAGCCGGTCGATCTCCTCAAAGGCCAACCCCATAGCCGCTTGTGCCTCATCTCGGGATGGGTGGATAATGGTCATGGAGACAAAGGTGCCCATGGCCAACCTGGTCTTTGAGACCTTATACAGTTTGCCATTAAATCTTACCGCCTCGGCCGCGGCCGGAGCCATGCCGCCTGCGGCCAGACCCAGGCCCAGGAGACCGGAGAGCCTCAAGAAAGACCTTCGATTCATGCTACCCCCTGTGTGAGGTAAAGAGGTTATTTTTTCCATTATATTATTCCTCTCTGCAAATGCAAATTTTTTAATTTTAACGAAGTTGTAAAACTCTTGATACAGTTCTAAGCACTAGCCGCTGTCGCCGTATGAATTTGCCGCTCCGCCTCTTTAGTGGCCCGGAAGTGCCTGAAGATATCCCTGGGGCACTTCTCTACACATATCTCCTCGCATTCGGGACCATAGTCCACACATTTTTGGTGGTCAATCTGTACTATGTTATCCTCTAGGCTTACGGCCTTGGCAGGGCATGACTTGACGCACATCTTACAGGCGATACAGCCGACCTCACATATCTGTTTGACCATCTTTCCAGGGTCCTTGGTGCTGCAAGGGACCCACACCCTGGCCTTAAGAGGCATGAGCTCAATGATGCCCTTGGGACAGGTGCGGACACAGGTCCCGCAGCCCACACAGAGACTGGTGTCCACTACCGGAAAGTCGTCCACCATGGTGATGGCGTCAAAGGGGCAGCTTTGGACACACTCACCCAGGCCTACACAGGCATACTGGCATGCCGCAGGCCCCCCAAAGGCCAGGTTGGCACCGGTGCATGAATCATATCCGATGTAGGCCAGTTTTTTCTGAACCCTGCCCTCAATCCTTGAGCAACGGATAGCAGCGATGATATTTTCCACGGCAGCCACCTTTTTGCCCGATATCTCCGCAACCATCTCGGCCACCTCAGCCTTGCCCGGGAAGCAGAGGTTGGGGGAAACATCAGGTTCATTGACCACTGCTTCGGCATATGCTTCACATCCAGGGAAGCCGCATCCACCTCACTGGGCCCCTGCCAAGACTTCCAGGACTTCTTCCACCTTTGGGTTGGCCTCGACGGCGAATTTATAGGCTGCCAGGGCAAGCCCAATACCAAAAAAGATGCCAATACAGCCCAAGACGGCCAGTCCACCCAGGGCCAATTTTATCAATGTTGGATCCATGACCTAAATCTATCCATATTCTCCATTATCCAGCATCACGTTTCAAATAACGAATAACGGATAACAAATAACTAATCCCCAATCCCCAGTATCAAGTATCTAGTATCCGGTATCAAGTATCAAAAAATCGACATACCGGAGAAGCCCAAGAATGCCAGGGCGAAGAGGCCTGCAACCACAAAGGCGATCGGAAGCCCCCGGTATGTGCGGGGGACACTGGCCAGTTCAAGCCTCTCCCGCACAGAGGACATAAGAAAGAGGGCGATTAAGAACCCCGCTCCAGCTCCAAAGGCCAGCATAAGGCTCTCCAGGCCATTGTATTCATTGGCTGCAAGGGTCAAGGGGACAGCTATAATGATACAGTTTGCAATCACCAAGACCAGGTAGAGCCCGAATGCCTTAAAGAGCATAGGGTTGACCTTTCTCAAGATGGTATCAACCGCCTGGACCGAAAGAGAGACCAGGCCGATAAATACCACTATCTGCAAGAAATCGAGTCTATAAGGCTTTAGGACGAACTGGTAGAGGAACCAGGCCATCATTGCGCTGAAGACCATGACAATGGTGAATGTGATCCCCATCCCTATGGCCGTGGATTTTTTCTGGGAGGTCCCGAAGAAGACGCATAATCCCAGATACTTAGTAAAGACAAAGTTATTGATGATCATTGCTCCAATAAGGATTGAGAAGAGATATCCTAAATAGAGCTTTTTGACGCTCACAAATGCGGACCCCAGGGACCTTCCTTCGGATGTGATTTCGCTTATGGTGAGCATATGGGGCTGGTCCTGATTTAGGTCCTCTTTAAAGAGCAGAGTTACGGTCCTTTTATCCGGGCTAAGGCCCACCTGGCTAATCTTGAGCTTGATATCAGGGTCCGGCTTTTCATAGACAGTATATTTGGAGATATCTTTGGCCCAGCTCTCGTCAACCGGCCCTGCAAAGGTAATGACAATACTATTTGTATCTTTGAATGCCGTCTTTTTAATAAAGCGATGTTCCTGCCCGCACCCGGTCAAAAAAAAGAGGCATAGTAGGATCAATGCGCTTGAGGTGAAATATTTGCGTCTGTTAATCTTCATGCCCCTTTAGCCCTTCTTTTTCCGGTTAAAGACCAATTCTATATAATTGAACATGGCCATCATAAAGCCCACGCAAAAGAAGCCGGCAACAGGCAGGACAAAGAAGAGGAGCGGCCGGAACCCCAAGACATCGTATCCGAAAATGGTGCCCATGCCAAGTAATTCTCTTACGAAACCAAGGGCCATCATACCGAACATAAACCCGAGCCCCATACCAAGGCCGTCCCAAAAAGAGGAGTTGACTGAATTCCTGGAGGCAAAGATCTCCAACCGCATGGTGATTATGGCGAAGGCCACGATCAGCTTGACAAAGATGCCCATCTGTTTATAGGCCACGGGTGCGTAAGCGGCCAGGACCAAGTCAATGACGGTTACCCAGGTTGCAATCGTAAGGGTATAGGTGGGGATCCGTATGCGGGGGTGGATGTAGTTCTTGATGACAGCTATGGTGCAACTGGAAAAGACCTGGACGAACAAGACGCCGATCCCGAGCAGGAGGCCATTCATGACGGTGGTGCTTATCCCGACG
>JAUUVE010000053.1 GCA_030589715.1 Desulfobacteraceae bacterium
ACTAAAAAGGAGGTTATGGCGGCCTACGAGGCGAAGGGGAAAAGGTTTTTCAAGGATTTAGATGAGAAGGTGAAAGAGGAGGGCTTTACCCTGGTGGCCATCCAGATTGGCCAGGTCAAGCGGCCTGAAGTCATGCCCCTGGTTGATGGAAAATCAGTGCATATAGACCAGGTGGAGGCCATGGTGGAGAAGGGGAGGTTCCCGAAGGATGAGTTCGAGACAATGAAGGAAAAACACACCAGGTTGCGGGAACAGATCGAGCAGATTTTCCTGGAGCTCAGGGATCTTCAGAAGGAGGTCCAGGAAAAGATGGAAAAAATGGATCGGATGATGTTCATGAAAAGTGCCTCCAGTCTGGCCGAACATGTTGACGAGAAACATAAGAACAAACTGATCAAAGAATATCTGGATAGCATGTTTGAAGACATGGCCGATAATCTCCACATTTTTATGCCGCAACCTCAACCACAGATGCCGGGGATTTTGCCCTTGCACCCTGAAGCAGACGGCTTTCAACCCTATCAGGTAAATCTGCTGGTGGACAATAGCGAGCAAAAAGGCCCTCCAGTCATCATTGAGGCCTATCCCACCTACCGAAATATCTTCGGTAGCATTGAAAGGGTGGTGGACCGTGCCGGAATGTGGCGGACCGATTTTAGCAAGATCAAGGCAGGGTCTTTGATCAAGGCAATGGGTGGGTATCTCGTGATTAATCTCCTGGATGCAATTCTTGAGCCTGGTGTGTGGCAGGGCCTCAAGAGGGCGCTTAAGAGCGAAAAACTTGAGATTCAGACCTATGACCCCTTTTATCTCTTCACCACCAGTGGGTTGAAGCCCGAACCCATTGAGCTGGATGTCAAGGTGGTGGTTGTCTCAGATGAATACCTTTACCGTATGCTCTTGCATTATGATGAAGACGTAAAGAAGATTTTCAAGGTGAGGGCTGACTTTGATACCTCCATGGACAAGACCGACGAGAGTATCCGGCAGATCTCAGAATTCATCAAGATGAAAACGGATGAAGAGAAACTGAGGCCCTTTGACAGGACTGCCGTGGCGGCACTAGTAGAACAGGCGGTCCGTATGACGGGAAGGCAAGAGAAAATCTCTACGAGCTTTCCTGCACTCGTAGATCTCATCCGCGAGGCTGATTTTTTTGCAGTCCAGGAAAATGAATCAGTCGTCAAGGAAAGGCACTTGGACAAGGCCGTGGAATCCAGGATATATCGTGCAAATATGGTGGAGGAGCATATTCAGGAGATGATCGATCGAGGGACCTTGATGATCGATTCGGACGGAGAGGTGGTGGGACAGGTCAATGGTCTTTCAGTTTATGATCTTGGGGACTACATGTTCGGAAGACCCACCCGCATCACCGCCTCCATTTCCATGGGCCGCGCCGGCATCATTAATATTGATAGGGAGGCCGACATGTCGGGTAACACCCATAATAAAGGTGTCCTTATCCTGAGCGGCTACCTACGGGAAAGGTATGCCCAGGACAAACCGTTGACTGTCAGCGCCAGTATTGCCTTTGAACAGTCCTACGGGGGTGTGGACGGTGACAGCGCATCCAGCACTGAGGCCTATGCCCTGCTTTCCAGCCTGTCCCAGATCCCCATCAGGCAATACTTAGCCGTTACCGGTTCGGTGAATCAAAAGGGAGAGGTCCAGGCCATAGGCGGAGTCAACCAGAAGATAGAGGGTTTTTATGACTGTTGTCGGAGAAAGGGATTGACCAAGAAGCAGGGGGTTTTGATTCCTGCGAGCAATGTAAAGGACCTGATGCTCAGAAAAGATGTTGTGGAAGCAGTGAAAAAGGGTCAGTTCCATATCTATCCCGTAAAGACCATTGATCAAGGTATCGAAATCCTAACCGGGACAAAGGCCGGGGAAAAAAAGGCGGATGGTGCCTATGTCAAAGGAACGGTGAATTATCTGGTTGACCAGAAACTAAGGGAGTTGGCAGAAGGCCTAAAGAACTTTGGAGAGAAGCCGGAAGAGGAGGAAGATAAGTCAAAGAGGCCCAAGAAGGGCACGGGTAAGAAAAAGAAGGGCTCATGAGGATCAAAGAGGTCTCCCTTTCAAGTGCCATAGAGGAGAAAATTGCCTGGGCCGAATCCTCCTATCAGAAATTCAAGGAACATTTCCTCAGAGACAAGGTAGTCCTTGACGGATTAAAGGGATTAAGAGATGCAATTGGAGTCTCCCACAAAGAGATGAGGAGGATAGGTATTGTCCAGATATGTGCTGAATGCGAAGAGCGAGAAGGTGGCTCGTGCTGCGGGGCGGGGCTGGAAAACCGGTATGATGGCTGGCTTCTTCTAATCAATCTCTTCCTGGACAAAGAACTCCCTGAGACAAGGCGTGATGCAAAAAGCTGTTTCTTTTTGGGAGAAGCAGGATGTCTCCTTTATGCCCGCCACGTAATCTGCATCAATTACCTTTGCAAGAAGATTGCCAGCCGTAGTGATCCCCGAAAAATCAATAGACTGCGAGAAAAGGAGGGCCAGGAATTGGAGAGACTCTTTCTGTTGCATGAAGATGTCAAGAGGGTTCTACGGGGGCGATGAGGAGATGCTGCCATAAATAGACGGGAACCTTGGCCTGACGGTCCCGGCCACTGGCGGGGTCTATCTGGGCGGTGTCATACCCCCAAAGATCTTACCGGTCTTATCAGACGGTGCTTTCATGGATTCATTTCCCAACAAGGGGAGGTTCAAGGATCTGCTCGCCAAGATCTCCGTTGGAATAGAAATGGAGGAATGGACCCTTGAAGAATATGGCCCATTGAAGGCCGAGTTGGAACAGATTCTCAATCAAGATGGCCTATTGCACCACGGGAAAACAGCTTTTTCTATCATGGGGATTCAAGTGATGAGAGGGTTCATAAAAGGATCAGCCGGGAGACGGGGATAAGGTTCGAAGAGTTTGATCTATTCTACACATATCTTGTTATGCACCAGGAGGTTGCCCGGGTGATAGCTGAAAAGGAGAAAAAGGGGGCCATATTCATGGTCTATGGCCTCCACAGGATATTGCCCCAATATGAGGGGCTTAGTCTCTTGGGCCATATCAGCCCGCTGGAGGGGATTCTGGCGCTTTATCAAAAGGATTAGCAGGGACTCCAGGCCCAGGGCAGGTGGAGAAGGGTGGCGCAAGCCTCTATTGTGCGCTCTCCAGACCAAGGTCAAAGGCCTTTAGATTTGATTCCAGGAAGGCCTTCTTAGTCGAAGTGGAGATGACCTCTTTCATGTCATCCGGGCCGATGGGAATGGCCCCTGACCCGATCAGGGCACCCAGCATAACCATATTGAGGGACAAGGGGTTACCCGCTTCAGCGGCCAATTTGTTACCATCAAGGGAGATGACCTTTTTGGCCTTGCTCCGAATCAGGGCCATGATCTCCTCTAAGGGCGGATAAGTTCCCTGGCCAACCGAGACGTTGAAAGGGGGAAGGGGGTGGGTATTGGTTATGACAACCGTCTCCCTGTTACATTTTCCAAGGGCCCGCAAGGTTTCCAGGGGTTCGAACCCTATCAAAACATCTGCTTCGCCATTCGAGACGATGGGGCTGGTGGCATCTCCCATCAAGACCGCTGATTCCACAATGCCCCCCCGTTGAGCCATACCATGGATTTCGCTTACAACGGCGGGAATTCCTTTAAAGAGAGAGGCCTCTCCCAAGAGACGTGATGCAAGGAGATTCCCCTGGCCACCGACACCGATAAATACGACCCTCCTCGTTTCCATAAAAGCCTCCAGCTATTCTTTCAATGGCAATATTGCGTTTTCAGGACAGACCTGGGCACATACAGTACAGCCGATACAGAGATCCCTGTTGATCTCAACCCGTTCCCCTTCCAGGTACATGGCCGGGCAGGCCAGCTTGTTGATGCAGACCCTGTGGTTCTTACACCTGTTTTGATCAATATGAAAGGGTCTGACCTTTTTCTGCTGGCCCGTGGCCCTGGCAAAGAGGGGGCAGAATTCTTTCGATATGATGACCGAGACACCATCGAATTCCTTGGCGGCCCTGACGGACTCTATGGTCTTTTTTAACTTGAAGGGGCTGACCACGTGAACATCCTTGACGCCGCATCCCCTGACCAGTTCCTCCAGGGAGATTTGTGTCAGCTCAACCCCCATGGGACCGGTGTCCACCCCTGGATGGGGCTGATGACCGGTCATTGCCGTTGTCCCGTTGTCAAGGATAACAAGCGTGAATTTGTGGTTGTTATGGACCGCGTTGATAAGCCCTGTGATGCCTGAATGGAAAAAGGTGGAATCGCCGATAAAGGATACCACCGCTTGGTCTGTGGCTCGTGAAAAGCCGCAGGAAGAACTCACAGAGGATCCCATGCAGATCACCATGTCGGCCATGGATATGGGGGGCAGGAGTCCAAGGGTATAACAGCCTATATCGGTCGGATTAATGGCATCGGCTCCATAGGCCTCCTTGACCGCGTAAAAGGTGGCCCTATGGGGGCATCCAGCGCAGAGATTGGGTGGCCTCCCGGGGAGTTCCGGTAGATCGGAAAGATCGAGGCCCTCCGGGGCCTGATAGTCAATCCCGAAATATTCGGCAATGGCCTTCCTGACCATCCCGGGGTCATACTCAAACAGGCGGGACAAACCCCCCACCCCCTTCCCTTTGATGGGTATAGTGATCCCATTTTCCTGGGCAATGGCCTTTAGGTCATTTTCATTGACCGGTTCCAACTCTTCAACTACCAAGACCTTATCCACATGTCTAAGAAACCTGGCGCAGAGTCCCTTTGGAATGGGCCATGAAAATCCAACCCTCAGAGTGCTGACCTTATCTGATATGCCTAGATCAGAGACCGCATCACTGACATAATTAAAGCTGACACCGTTGGCCACGATTCCCCATTTTCCATCACCAATGATCTGGTTATATTGGGAATTTTCTGATTCTTCCAAGGCCCGATCATATTTTTCCAGCAACAGCTTATGAAGATTCCGGGAGACTGCAGGGACACATACGAAATGGAAGGGATTTTTCTGGAAGGTATCTTTCGCCTTTACCGGCCTCAATTCCCCGAGTGTCACATGGCCCCTGATGTGATTCAGTCTTGTGGTGGTCCTGATGATCACAGGGAGTTCCAGCTCTTCAGATATAGCAATGGCGGCAACAGTCATATCCTTCATCTCTTGGGTGCTGGTGGGCTCCAGCATGGGAAGAGTCGATAACCTGGCATAGTAACGGTTGTCCTGCTCGTTCTGGCTTGAGAAGAGAGAGGGGTCGTCTGCGTTGATAATAACCATTCCACCCTTGACCCCCACATAGGCCAAGGTCATCAGGGGGTCAGCGGCCACATTGAGCCCCACGTGCTTCATGGTCACCATGGTCCTTAGCCCGGAGATTGCAGCGGCCGCTCCCACTTCCAGGGCCACCTTTTCATTTGTTGAATATTCGAAGTAGAGGTCGGTCTCCCGGCTGATCGCAAAAAATTGTTCGGGAATCTCTGAGGAGGGTGTTCCAGGGTAGCAGGTAGCAAATGATACCCCTGCCTCAAGGGCACCCCTCGCAATGGCCTCATTACCTAATAGAACCATCTCCTTCCCAGAGTCTTGCGATAGTAGCTTGTGCATGTTCTCACCCTCCCCTTAATCCCCTCCCATCAATGGGGGGAGATATACTAGGTTAAAGGTTATCTAAAGCAAAATCAAGGCATAAGGCCCTCTGCCAGGCCTCCATACTTCTTCCTGAGCTTGGGTTTTTCTATCTTGCCTGTGGGATTCCTGGGGACGTCGTCAAAAAAGACCCTCCGGGGCCTCTTATAGCGTGGCAGGGCCCCTGAGAATTGAAGGACCTCTTCTTCCGTCATTTCCTGCCCCGGTTTTGGTTGCACAATTGCGGCTACGATCTCACCCAGGCGCTCGTCGGGGATACCGATGACGGCCACATCGTGGATCTTTTGGTTCTCCATGAGAAAACCTTCTATCTCTACCGGGAAGATGTTTTCCCCGCCGGTGATAATAACATCCTTTTTCCTGTCCACAAGCCAGATAAACCTGTCTTTGTCAAACCGGGCCATGTCGCCCGTGAGGAGCCAGCCATTGATGAGAGCATCCTTTGTGGCCTCAGGGTTCTTGTAGTATTCGCTCATTACGCCGGGGCCCTTGACCGTCAGCTCACCAGGTTCGCCCCTGGGCACCTCCTTATGATCGTTGTCCACGATCTTACATTCCCAATCAAATCCGGGAATCCCTATGGCGCCTACTTTGTGGAGATTTTCTATGCCCAGATGGACACATCCTGGTCCGGTGGTTTCGCTGAGTCCGTAGTCTGTGTCATAGTCGTGGTGGGGGAAGGCCTTTTTCCAGTTCTTTATGAGAGTGGGCGGTACAGGCTGTGCACCGATATGCATCAACCTCCATTGGTCTAATTGGTACTCTTCCAGGTTCACGTCCCCGTTTTCAATGGCAACCAGAATATCTTGGGCCCATGGCACCAGGAGCCATACCATGGTGACCCTTTCTTCGGATATGGCCTTTAGTATCCACTGTGGTTTGATACCCCTCAGAATTACCGCCCTGGCACCGACGATCAAATTCCCAAACCAGTGCATCTTGGCTCCGGTGTGAGAAAGGGGTGGGATGCACAGAAAATTGTCTTCATGGGTCTGGTTGTGATGACGGTTCTCTACCACGCATGCAGACTCAAGGTTTCTGTGGGTCAGGAGGATCGGCTTGGGGGTGCCGGTGGTACCTGATGTAAAATAGAGGCCAGCTTCATCCAGGAGGGCAACGGGAATATGGGGGTTCTGGGTTGACCCGGTCTCCAGGAAGGCATCAAAGGGCTCTGCATAGTCAGGCATAATATTGTCAGGCCCCAGGAAGATATAATCCCTGATGGTTTCCAGGTCGTCTTTAATGGTATCAATTCGCTCAACAAACTCTTCCCCAAATATGATGGCCCTGGCCTCGGCGATTTCGGCGCAGTATCGGATATCATCGGTCATGAATCGAAAATTTAATGGCACTGCCCATGCACCCGTGCGGAGAATCCCAAAATAGGCGGGCAGCCATTCGAGACAATTCATCATAAGATGGATGACCTTGTCTCCCTTCCTAATGCCTTTTGCAATCAAACCATTGGCCATCCTGTTGGCAATATCATCGAATTCCTTCCATGTGATGGCTACCCTGGTTCCCTTTGAGGGGTCTCTTTCGATCAGGGCAATCTCGTCTCCGTACATTCTGGAATTTCTTGCCAAAATTTCCGTAATAATCATGGTCTCTCTCTGGATAAAGCTATATTCTAGCTACAAAGTGACCGTAAGGGATACGTCATGGGGTGTCAAGAAAAAAGCGGGGGTCAATGGTCTCAGGGGGACTGTTCGTTTCAAAGACGGGCCTTGGCCATGGGAAGAAATGGGGAGGTCTTATATTCCTCAACAAATTCCTTGAGTATCTCTCTTGCCTTCTCAGGTTGGCCGTCTAACCTGTAGAGGCGCTCCAGGCTCAACATGGCTGTTTCCCTGAAGGGGTGAGCAGGACGGTTCAGGATAGGGTTTAAGGTTTGTATGGCCTTTTTCATGTCTCCTTTGGCCTCATAACAGGCGGCCAAGGCCAGATTGGTCAAGGACTCGAAGTCCACATTGCCCGATACCTTCTTTGAAAATTTCTTGTATAAGGCAATTGCCTCATCGTACTTCTTGTCAGCGAATTGCAAATAGGCTACTTGCGCAAGCGCCAAACGGGCGGCCTTTGATAGACCATAATCATCGATTACCTTGTCAAATAACTCCTCCGATTTTTTGAGGCCCTCCGGACCTGCATCAGGCCTCATATTCTGACTGAGGGTATCATAGGCAAGATTATATGCATTTTGTCCCTTCTTATTAATATAGCGCATGTAGGTGTTGAGCCCCAGGTAGACAACAACGATAAGAGCTATCGCCAATCCCATGTACTTAAACACATTTGTGTGGGCATTGAAAAAATTGACAGCCCTGCTGGAAAGTGTCAGAAATTCATCTGGCCTTTTTAGGAGTTCTTTTCTGCTTATCTTCTTCTTTGCCATTATATTACTCTTTCTTTGAGGTAGATCCGGACCTGCCATGCACCAAAGACCTGATAACAGATGGGAAAATTCCAGTCAACCCCGATGTTGCAAAAAGATCTTTCTGGGTTTCAGAAAACAGCTATTCTTGCAGCTTCAAACCGATATTTTGAGGTTATCGGACGAATTCACATTTGATGAAGTCCTGCCATAGCATCAGTTGTGCCTTTTTGTCCTTGTATGTCAACATATTTCGTGCACCCGGATGAATTTTAATGCAACATCGGGGTCAAGGCAAAAAGATCACTTGTGTTTTTAAATCGAAAGCTCAATAATCCAACCCGCAAAGTAGCGGTCAATGGCCGGCGGACAGAGGAAACAATGGCAGTTGTAAGGTCTTCCGAGTTTCCAGTTTCACCTGGCAATAGCAATAACTGTTCTTTTTATGCCAAATGGCCAGCTCATCCACAAACATTATTCTGAGACTTACACCTAACCCCCTCAGGAGAAAGATCGGTTGTCATATCTAGAGAGTTTTTTGGATTTTCTTAATACCCTTCCCAATACACTCATCTATTTCCTGTTGGGGGTGAGTGCGTTTGTGGAGAATGTCTTCCCCCCTATACCGGGGGATACCATCACCGCCTTTGGTGCCTTCCTGGTGGGTACAAAGAGGCTCCATTTCTTTGGTGTATATCTTTCCACTGTCTTGGGGAGCCTCAGTGGGTTTATGTTCCTTTTCTGGATCGGCGATCTCCTGGGCCGGCGGTTTTTTTTGGAAAGGGACTATTGGTTCTTCAAGGCCCAAGACATCATAAAGGCCGAAGAGTGGTTTAGAAAGTATGGCTACCTACTCATATTAATGAATAGGTTTTTCCCCGGAATAAGGTCTGTCATTTCCATAGCAGGGGGTATTTCAAGACTAAAGATCCACAGGGTCTTGTTGCTCGCCCTTATCAGCTGCGGTGCGTGGAATCTGATCTGGATCTTTTTCGGTTATATGCTGGGCAGTAACTGGGAGACGGCCAGAGACAAGATGGCCAACATTATGGCACGCTACAGTCTTACTGTCTTGATACTCTTCGGCCTGGTTGTCCTGTTCTTTGTGATAAGAAATGTGGTGAGGAAACATAGATGACACGGGAGTTGTAGCTGATCCATTCATGCTTTTCCCGTGTGCAATGTCTCCTCAATGCCTGAACGAAAAGTCCGTTCAGGCACTACTTAGTTTCTTCTTTGATCCAATCCAAGAATGGCTTGTTCCCGTCCAGTATTGGGATGCTCACGATGCACGGGCAGTCATAGCTGTGCATCGATTTTACTTTTTCTATCAACTCAGGGACAAGTGATTCCTTGGTCTTGGCAATTATCGTCACCTCCTTTTCGTCCTGGATCTCCCCGTCCCACCAATAAAGGGAATTTATTCCGTCAAAAATATTGACGCATGCGGCCACCCGGCTTAAAACCAGTTCCCTACCAATGCTCCTGGCCTCTTCCATACTGCCAGCGGTTATATAGATTAGGTTTGTTCTCATGATCTTCCTCCAAATAAAATGATTATACTTCAACCCTTCTCCCAAGGGGTTCCGGGCAAATTGTCAAAGGCCAATTCCTAGTTGACTGTATCATAAATTTTGCATTTCATTTTGGCAATACAAGATCTCCGCATTTGGATATCATATCATACAAAAAGAAGGGCAATATCATTCATTAATCCCATTTTTTGCCAGGACAGGAACCATAAGG
>JAUUVE010000302.1 GCA_030589715.1 Desulfobacteraceae bacterium
AAAACGTAATTGTTAAACGCAGTTTATTGGAGTTTTTAAAAACCGGCTTTGATCGGAATGGAGGAGTTTTGCCAAAAAAAAGTTAAATTTTTCTCTTGACTTTTTCCTGGTGCTCTCCATTACTCCAGCGGCATTGGGATCTTAGAATTGGTTTCCGGCACCCTTCCAGGGGGCAAATCAAAGCCACGTCCTCCCTCCGGGCCTTAGGCCCTATGGGCCGCAGGCTGAACGTGGACTCTTAACCGCGCCATGTCCATATGTCTGATCAACCTAATACCATTCTCCTCCATCCTTTCTCGAATCCTTGGGTTCAAAAGGGCCTTCAATTCCAGATGCCCGGGGCTGTCAGTTTCAGTGGAGGGATGGGCATAGAGTTCGAAAGAGCCAGGCCAATGCCTTAATCTGTCTAACAACATCAATATCCATTCTTCCGTGAGTTCTCCGGTTTGGTAAAGGCCAAAGACCCCGTCGGATGAGATCATGCCGTGGGGATTTATCTTGTCTTTGCATCTGGCGGATAGCCTTGTGAAGACCGTACGGTAAAACCGATTACGTAGTGTATTGCCCTTGCATATTGCACCTGATATTTCCCAGGGTTCATAAGGGATGCGGATGGTTCTTAATCCATGCCTCAAGGCATTTTCAAGTATAATGTCAAAAAGCTTTGGATGGACATGAAAGTGGTGGTGACAATCCACATGGCTAAATCCAAGCCTTGTATCTTCAAAGGCCTTGAATTGTGCAGCCACTTCCATCTCTACTTGTCTTTGTACCTCTTTGCTGAATTGCAGTGCTAGTCCCAGTTGAGTAAGGGAATCCTTGAAGCGCCCGTCTCTTGCCACGAGACTTGGTACGGATTGGGTGGGAGATACAGGCCTCCCGTCCGTAAGCGTGATGTGCAAGGCGATCTCGAGGGTTGGAATACTCCTGGCTATCCTCACGGCATCATCTACTGCCGGTCCGGAGACCATAAGGCTTGCACAGGTCAATATGCCCTCACGAGCCGCCTTTTCTACGGCCCGATTTACCTCAAGAGAACTACCAAAGTCGTCCGCTGTGACGATCAGGAATGTACCATCTGTCTTGTTCATTGAATCCCAGCCATCCGGCCGTCTGAAAGGACCTTATACCTTACCCCGCGCCAGGTTACCTGATTGATTATAAGACCACCTAACCAGAGAAGGGAGGACAACAGGTCCCAGACAGGTGCCAGGATAGCTCGTATGAGGCCTCCTCGAGATCCTATGGCGGCCGCAACGAGGGCGGCGGAAAAGATTCTTATGAGGCAGGTACCCACAAGTACTGTCCAGCCGACTGGATTAGTACCAATTGCCTTGAATGCTATCAATGCCCATAGGGGCGAATAGGAGATTATGGAAAAGAAATAGCCAATCGGCTCGCACGCCCGGATGGTCCTGCTCCAGCGCAACAGATGAGTAAAGGTATCCTTAAGCCCTTGGTTAGTGGAGATTACCGAGACCACATAGGGTGAAAGGACAACCCTTTTTTGTCTCTCATAAATGATCTTTCCGATCTTATAATCATCAGCCAGATAGTCCTCTATGGCCCTGAATCCCCCGGCCTCCAAGAAGTCTGACCGTCTTATGGCTATGGAGGCACCAAAGGCGTATTTCAGCCCGGAAATGGTTGAAACAACCAGTACACCCGGCACGAAGGTGGTTTCAACAGAGAGTGCTTCCATTATCCCCCCTAAGCTGGAGGTATTTTCGACCCTGTAGATTGAGGTAACGGCCCCCACGGTCGGGTCACTACTTATGGGGGCAACCATGCTCTTTAGATAATCCTTTGTGACTCTTGTATCCGAATCGGAAAGCACGACCACCTCGGCAGCAGGAGATATATGACCCTCTATGTTTCTCAAATTACGCACCTTGGGATTGCCCCCATCGCCCACCTCGCCAAATACTGCCTTACAATGTACACTGCGGTCTTCACTGCAGATCGAATATGCCTCTTGATAGGCCCCATCTTCCTTCTTGGCGGTGCCAAAGACCACTTCATAGTCAGGATAGTCCTGGTCAAGAAAGCTTTTCAGGTTTAAGGAGGTCTCGAAATCATACCCGCAAAGTGGCTTCAGGCAGGCCGCTTTGGGCCAAATGGAGCCCGGAATATCCCTCTTCCGTCTCAGGTAAAACAAGATTCCGCACACGGCAGCCATCACATGGTACATGCTTCCGCACAGGGTAATAATAAGCAAGGCTATGACAGTATTGCTCATTGTGCTAAAGATATTGTATCGGTCCTTTTCCTGTCGCGCATGAAGCCGAAAAATTCCTTGGCTTCTCGGAGCCTGCGCTTACAGATCTCCTTGTCCCTGATCATTGTTCCTAAGATACGTATGATAGGCTTGGGACGAAAATAGAATTTGTTATACAAGGTCTCCACTGCATCGTATATTTCTTGTCCTGTCAAATTCTCATATTCCAAAGAGACCTGTTGCACACCCGAACAGGAAACAAGGTCAGACTCAACAAACCAGTCGCTTTTAATAGCTTGCTCATATAGCTCAGTGCCGGGATAAGGGCTTGCGATGGAAACCTGTATTGTGTCCGGGTCCAGTTCTTTGACAAAAGAGATTGTCTGTTTGATGGTATCCCTGGTCTCTCCAGGCAATCCCAGCACAAAGGTGGCGTGGGTAGAAATCTTTAGGTCCCTGCAGATCTTCATAAACCTCCTGGCCTGTGAGGTCGTAATTCCCTTCTTGATGTTTTTTAGGATCTTGTCGCTACCCGACTCGATCCCCACCATTAGACAACGGAGGCCACCCTCTTTCATAATCCTGAGGGTCTTTTCGGGTACATTGGCCCTTGCGCTTGAGGACCAGGTAATATCCAATTTTCTTAGCCCCCTGGCTATTTCCTCCACACGATCCAATTTGGCCGTAAAGGTATCGTCATCAAAGAAGAACTCTTTGACCTCCGGAAACATGTCTCTGGCCCGTCTCATTTCATCTAGCACGCTGCCCGGGGTCCGGGTCCTGTACTTGCGCCCCCCTATGGTCTGGGGCCAAAGGCAGAAAGTGCAGCGGCCGGGACATCCCCGGCCAGTATAAAATGAGAGGTATGGATGGAGAAGATAGCCGATGAAGTATTTCTTGATGTCCAGGTCCCGTTTATAGACATCAAGCACTGAGGGGAGGGCATCCAGGTCCTCCATAGGCGGCCTTTCCTTATTGTGAGTAATCTTACCGTTGCTGACAAAGGAAATCCCTTTGACCTCGGATAGGGGTTTTCCCCCCGCAATATCGGCGACAGTATAATCAAACTCACCCCTTGCAACAAAATCCAGAGAGCTGCAGCCAAGCAAGCTATCTTCTGGAATGGCAGTGCAGTGGGGGCCGACCATCCCGATAAGCATCTTTGGATACTCTTGCTTGAGGTGGTTTGCCAGTCTGGCATCATTTAAAAAACCTGGGGTACTGGTATATATTATTGAAATATCAAATCCGTTGGCCGCCGAGACCGTTTCCTCTACGTTCATATCTTCCACTGGCGCGTCCAGCAGTTTACTGTTTGGGCAGAGTGCTGCGGCTTGGGCCAGCCAGGTAGGATACCAAAACGAGCGAACCTCCCGTCTTGCCTGATATCTGCTCCCTGCACCCCCATCGAAGCCCTCATAGGAGGGAGGATTTAGAAAAAGGACACGTCTTTCCATTTATGTCTCCAAGGGTGTTTATCTTGACCCAAAAATTCCTTTATACTACACTCCTTTCATAAGAAA
>JAUUVE010000217.1 GCA_030589715.1 Desulfobacteraceae bacterium
CTGGATCATATCCATTTACGAGGGGAATTCATTCAAATATGTTCAGGGGTCGTCTGTGGACCAGGAGAGAAGTGGTGGGGATCGGCTCGCCTGCAGATACCCATGAGAGGCTAAAATACCTGTCCGAACATGGGGGCTCGGGTCTGAACACCATTGCAGACGTGACTTACGAGATGGGGCTTGATGCAGATCATCCCTGGGCCCTTGATGAAGTAGGCCTAACGGGTGTCAACATAACCTCTATCAAGGATATGGAAACATTAACAAAGGATATTCCCCTCGACAAGGTTAGCTGGTCTCTCATCACCGCTTCCACGGCTGCCTCAGTAACAATGGCCCAGTATGTGGCGGTGGCAGAGAACGCCGGCTATGATCTTCCGGTCTTACGGGGCTCTATCCAGAACGATCCGATCCATTTCCGCTATTGCGGGTTTCGGCCGGCCTGTCCCCTGGATCTATCAATCAAGCTCGGAGCCGATGTCATGGAGTTCTGCACCAGGGAACTCCCCAAATGGTACTACACTACCGTTAATATGTATGATTTACGGGAACAGGGTATTACGGCCCCTCAAGAGGTGGCCTTCGGCTTTGGTATCGCCATGTGTTACATAGATGAGTTGATACGACGGGGGCTGGATATAGACGAGTTTGCTCCAAGATTTACCTTCTATGTGTCTTGTCATATAGATCTTTTTGAGGAGGTAGCCAAGATCCGCGCCGCCCGGAGGATGTGGGCAAGGCTGATGAAAGAAAAATATGGGGCAAAGAAACCCAGGTCAATGCAGTTCCGATTCGCCGTCCATACCGCCGGGTGCTCCCTGGTTCCTCAACAGCCACTCAACAATATCGTCCGCACATCATATGAGGCCTTAGCGGCTGTGCTGGCCGGCGTACAATCCCTGCATTGCTGCTCCTACGATGAACCCATGTGTCTGCCGACGGAACAGGCCCATCTCCAGGCCCTCCGGACACAACAGATCCTCGCATACGAAACCTGTGTCACCAATGTGGCAGACCCGTTGGGGGGTTCATATTATGTAGAGGGCCTCACCGATAAAATTGAGGAGGAGAGCCTCAAAATCATGAAACAGGTGGATGAGGTAGGGGGAATGGAAGAGGCGATCCGCACGGAATGGCTGGACCGGAAGTTTGAATCCGAGGCCCTCAAACGGCAGAAGGAGCTGGATAACGGGGAAAAACTTGTGGTCGGTGTAAATGCATTTACAACAGAACAGGAAAAGAGCACGCCCTTGGGCGTACAACGGGTTTCCGAGCATTCGGCCATACAGCAGATTGAGGAGGCCAAGGAACTCAAACGGACCCGGGACATGGATAAACTCAAAGACGCCGTCAGCCGTCTGAGGGACGTGGCTGGAGAGGGAAAGAATGTCATCCCCGCCATGGTTGAAGCGTCAAAGGCATTTGGTACGACCGGAGAACTCCTGGGCACTGTCCGTGAGGTGTTTGGTTACCCCTATGACCCGATGGAGACCATAGAATCTCCCTTCAATTAAGTTTGTAAAACGAACCGAAGACCGGCGCAGACATACACTGACGCTGTCCGTGTCCGTCTGTGTCAATCGAGTGAGCCCCGTAAAGCGGGACAGGCGTGCGGTTCAGTCTGTTGTAGTACTAATCGTGTCAAGGAGTAACAGGTATGGTTGAGATGAAAAAGAAAAAGATCAAGGTACTGGTAACCAAGGTGGGACTTGACGGTCATGACAGAGGGGTTAAGGTCGTGGCATCCTTACTCAAGGAAGCCGGCATGGAGGTCATATATCTGGGTATGTTTCAGACTCCGGGAGGTATCGTGAAGGCGGCCATTGATGAGGACGTGGATGTGATCGGGGTCAGCTATCTCTCCGGGGAGCACCTGGTCTTTACCCCAAAGATTGTGACAGAGATGAAAAAAAACCACCTTGATGATGTCCTCCTGGTGGCCGGTGGGACATTCCCGGTGGAAGACATCCCCACCCTTGAAGAAATGGGGATCCACAAGGTATTCAGGGCAGGTTCCCTCACCGACACGATCGTTCAGTATATCCGGCAAAACGTCAAAAGATAAGGGATGAGTAACAGGCCTGACATAAACGAAATGGTCCAAAGGCTTTTTTCCGGGGACCGCCGGGCGGCCGCCCGTCTCATTACCTGGGTCGAAGACGGAATGGAAGAAACCCATGAGGTGATGAGGCAGATCTATCCCCGAACCGGAAAGGCAATCATTTTAGGGATTACCGGGTCCGGTGGCGCCGGAAAGAGCACACTTGCGGACCACTTGATACGTAAATTACGTGAACAGGATAAGACCGTTGGGGTTGGCCTGGTAGACCCAAGCAGTCCATTCTCTGGCGGGGCCTTTCTGGGGGATCGAATCCGATTGCAAAGCCACTCCCAAGACGCTGGTGTCTATATTCGCAGCATGGCCTCAAGGGGCTACCTCGGGGGGCTTTCCAGGGCCACTTATGACGTGATCCGTATCATCGAGGCAATGGGAGCGGACGTAATCATTGTTGAGACCCTGGGTGCGGGGCAGGACGAAATTGATGTGATCCATATTGCCCATACCTGCTTGCTGGTGGTCACCCCCGGTATGGGGGATGATATCCAGGCCATGAAGGCGGGAATAATGGAGATCGCAGATATCATTGTGCTTAATAAGGCGGATTTAGAAGGAACCAACGCCTGCCTCCGTCACCTCCAGTCCACCCTTGCCGCGGCCTCATTTAAGGAGGGAAAATGGGTGCCCCGGGTCATCCCGACCGTCAGCGTGGGGGGAAAACCCCAGGACATCCAGGGCATAGACGAATTGACCTCGGCCATAGAAGAACATCAGGATCACCTTCAAAAAACCAATTCCGTGGATCAGATTAAATTTGAGAGGGTAGAGCATGAATTGGGGCTTATCTTTAAGGACCAACTACAGAAACTGATTTTCAAAGGGCTCAAGGGGACGGGAAAAAAGAAGAAATACATAAACAATATCATTCAAGGCAAAAATGACCCCTATTCGGTAGTGGAAGAGGTTCTGAAGACGTACGTAAGGACAAAGGAGTAAGGGATAATGGCCAAAGAGACTCCAACCAAAAACCTCTCCGGTTTCAACATCAAGCCGTGCTATGGTCCGGAGGATATCTCTCAGCTTGATTATCGAAACGATCTGGGGCAGCCGGGTAAGTACCCCTTCACCCGGGGGGTTCATAAAACCATGTATCTCGGAAGACCCTGGACCATCCGGCAGTTGGGGTCCCTGGACTCGCCTTCAACCGCCAACGAGAGGATCCTCCAGTTGATCCAAATGGGGGCCACCGGGGTGAGCATCTGCTTTGATTTGCCAACCATCATGGGGAGGGACTCTGACGATCCCCTGGCCAGGGGGGAAGTGGGGTCCTGTGGCGGGGTGGCCATTGACTCCCTGTCGGACATGCGCTCGCTCCTAAAGGACATTCCCCTTGAGGAAATCAGCATCAACTTCGTATCCAATTCCCAGTCATCGGTTATTCTGGCCATGTTCGCTGCGGTGGCCCAAGAGCGTGGTACCCCCCTTCAAGTGCTTACGGGCACCATGCAAAACGACATCCTCAAGGAATATCAGGCACAGAAATCCTACTACTTTCCACCCCGTCCCTCCATGCGAGTAAGCATGGATACGGTCCGTTTCTGCACGGAACACCTTCCCCTCTTCAACCCCATCAGTATCAGCGGCTATCACATTGCCTCAGCAGGGGCCACCCCTGTCCAGGAGCTGGCATTCACCCTGGCAAACGGGTTTACATACGTGGAGGAAGGAGTCAAGGCCGGGCTTTCTGTAGACAATTTTGCCCCCAGACTCTCCTTTTTCTTTAAGGTGAATAATGATTTCTTTGAAAATATAGCCAAATACAGGGCGGCCCGGAGGATCTGGGCCAGGACCCTGCGCCACAAATACGGGGCCAAAGACCCGCGTTCCTGGCGGTTCAGGGTCCACACCCAGACATCAGGGTCTTCTCTGACGGCGCAGCAGCCCGAAAAGAACATCATGAGGGTAACTCTCCAGGCGCTCTCCGCAGTGCTGGCAGGGACCCAGTCGCTCCATACCAACTCCTTTGATGAGGGCATATCAATACCCACGCCAAGATCTGAAAAACTGGCCCTGAGGACGCAGCAGATTATCGCCCATGAGAGCGGCGTTATCAATACAATAGACCCCCTTGCCGGGTCCTACTATGTCGAGGCCCTGACAGACCGGATGGAAGCGGAGTGCAACCGATATTTTGAGGAGATAGAGGGTCTCGGGGGAGTCATCCCGGCCATAGAGACGGGTTTTTTTCAAAGGGCTATCGCTGATTCAGCCTACAGGTATCAAAGAGAGATCGAAGAAAAGAAACGGATCATCGTTGGGCTAAATGAATTTGTTGAAGAGGGCAATGCCCCTATTGATGTGAGGAGACCGGATCCTGCCTTTGAGGAAGAGAAGGTGGCCTCTCTGGTCTCACTCAAAAGGGACAGAGACCAGGGTCTGGTAAAGACATGCTTGAATGAGATCACGGAAGTCATCAAGGGGCCGGACAATGTGATGTCCGCGCTGATAAAGGCCGTAAAGGCCCAGATTACACTGGGTGAGATCATCGGTGCGATGAAGGAGGTCTTTGGAGAATACCGGGAGGAATCTATATACTAGTGCCGTGTCCTGAAAGTTCTTTCTGCAAAATTGGCAATTTAAGTTGCCTGTGTAATAGTAATCGAATAACGATCAAGGAGTGACGAGTGACGAAGGAAAACAAAGAATTTAACCTTGAGGATCGTCTCATTGATTTTGCCGTCAGA
>JAUUVE010000264.1 GCA_030589715.1 Desulfobacteraceae bacterium
CCGATGATGGATATGGTCCGGGCGGAACTGGAAAAGGCTTAGTTAATCGCTTAAACTAATACCTTTGATAGTGGTACAAGAAAAAGGTTTTACCATTTAAGGAGTTAGTTGATCACAAGTGCCTAAAGTGAGCTAAAGTTTACCCCGTTAAATGCGAAGCCCTATTTAACTGGGGTGCCTAAAATTTAGGATGGTATCTAACATTATCAAAAAATATACAGGTCGAGAAAAAGATCTTTGCTGGTTTGTCAAAATTATTTCATGGGATTTTATAGAATATGCCATTGACCGTTTGAGGATGCACCAGAATTGCCAAACCATTTTTTTGGGAATTTAAATCACGAAATTCCTTAACCCTGGCCCAGACCTGATTCACCCGAACCTAACGACATGAGGCCAAGCATGATGGAGCAATACAAACCAGTACAAGCCCAAAGCGTGTCGCACCAGGGCGGGCTTTGGTCACTTGACACTGATGCAATACGGCTTGGACGACATAAAAGAGACAGCAGCAGAATTCAGAGACCAAGGCCTCGGGGCTCAAAATGATCTGATGCTTCTGTCAGGCCCTCCTGGAGTCGGTAAAACCACTCTTGCCTGATTTTGTCTTACGAAGGAGAGACCAATGAGCTTAGACAAAGAAGTCCAGCGTGGTATGAAAATCTCCTCCGGAATTTGCCCTGTCTCGGGATTACCCATCCATACGAAACCTGAATGGACCAATGTTAGGTGTAATGAAAATTTTACGCTGACCCTCAGTATCGTGGGAGATAGCATTATCTGGTCACGGCCGTCAGGAGTCGGAGGGCTGATGGACATTCAAAAGGCCGTAATATTTGTTGATGAAATTGTGGCAAATAACCTCTCCCAAGAAAAGGGATATGTCCAGATAGAAGACTATTCAAACTTGGATATGGTCTCCCTTGAGGCACGCAGGTTTTTTATAAGGCACATGAGGAGACGGCAACATCTTCTTGGATTGATCTTCTGCGGTGTTTCACCAATGTTCAGGATGAGCATCAGTCTCGCCAAACGACTCTATATTGGCAGGTACAAGGTCCATGTAGTTCGAGATTATTCCAGCGCGGCAAAGCTTGCCGTTGAGATAGCGGGTGCGACAATCAAACTCGCCAAACCCTCCCCGCCTTTCAATATCCGGGTAGCCGAAGATTTCAACAGTGAGTTAGAAACAATCAAAAAGGAAGAACCCACAAAGATAAGACCCGCTTCCGTTCCCACAGCCGGATTTGGTGGGCCGAAACATCCCATGTCGAAACAGACCCAGCAATATGTTGATGAATTGCTGAAATATCTGGGGAGTATCAACTGGGAGACTGACGGGTTTGATCCTGCCTTTGAAGTAGATCCCTCTCACCCATACAGGCCTGTCTTTGACGCCCTGGCCCTCATCAAGAGCGATCTTGACGACCTCCTCAGAGAGCGCAGGCGTGCGGAGGAGAAGCTTCAACAAAGTTTCGACAAGTTACGAAAGGCCATGGAAGGAACAATTCGAGCCATGGCAATTACTGTAGAAAGAAGGGACCCTTACACAGCAGGCCATCAAGAACGAGTGGCCAATCTGGCCTGTGCAATAGCCGAAGAGATGGGCCTGTCCAAGGATCAACAAATTGATGGAATACGCATGGCCGGGGTAATACATGACCTTGGCAAGTTATCTGTACCCGCCGAAATTCTCAGCAAACCGGGGCGACTATCCGAAATGGAATTCGGTATTATTCGAGAACACCCTCCGGTGGGTTACGACATATTGAAGGAAGTCGACTTCCCCTGGCCCATAGCTGACATGGTGTTACAACATCATGAGAGGATGGACGGTTCCGGATATCCCCAGGGTCTTTCGAATGAGGCCATCCTCATGGAATCCAAGATCCTTGCGGTAGCTGATGTTGTGGAAGCAATGGCCTCCCACCGGCCTTACCGGCCCTCCCTCGGTATCGAAAAGGCATTAGAAGAAATTTCAGAGAATCGAGGGGTTTTTTATGACCCTCCGGTAGTTGACGCTTGTTTGAAACTATTCAGACAGAAAGGGTTTAAGATTGAATAGCCTGACACCAGGCTGGGGGAACCTGAGGGAGATGTTCAGCCCCGCACCCCATCCAATATCGCATTATCCGAAACATCGCTTCAAGAAGGATGGCAGACGGAATAGAAAATATGGTAAAGACGCAGATGGTAAAACCACAGGCGCGTTCAAACTGAGAAACAGCTGGGGTAGAAAGTGGGGCGATAACGGGTACTGGTATCTTTCCTATTCATTTCTGATAGACTACAAACCGAACCCGAAATCGAATCCGCATAAGACTGATTCTCCCCCTCAATTATGCGAAAAATTATGTCTACATCCCCAACATCAGCTTGGATGGTGAAACATAAGAGAAACGTAACCGTTCACGGGTGCCAGGGATCAGAGGTAAGGCGAAGTCAATGATGAAAAGTTACCGAGATTTAAAGGTTTACAAGAAAGCCATGGATTCAATCCCTGAATTAGTCAGCGCACTTACAATTCCGGTTTATCCGGGTGAGGATGTTTGTAATGAAAAAGATATTAGTGGTGGATAACGACCTATTCATTCTGGAGTTCCTCAACGATCTCCTGTCAAAAGAAGGCCATCAGGTTGTGACAGCAGAAGACGGTCTTTCGGCGTTGGATGTCCTGGAGACCATCACCCCTGATTTCATATTTGTCGATCTGATCATGCCCAATATCGACGGAAAGAAACTATGCAAGGTAATACGGAGGATGGACAACCTGAAAGATACTTACATTGCCATCCTTTCCGCCACCGTCAAAGAAGATTTTGCTAACATTAGGGAGCTAGGCGCAGATACCTGCATTGCCAAGGGATCTTTTGACCAGATGTCCAAGGACATCCTTGGAGTGCTGGCCGAACCCCAGGTTGCCTCATCACGATACCTGGCAGGAGAAACCCTGGGTGGAGAAGGGATCAGACAGAGGGGGATAACCAAGGAACTGCTCTCTAGTAAGAGGCATTTTGAAGTAGTATTGGAGCAAATGACCGAGGGGATCTTCGAGATTTCTGCCAACGGAAAGATTGTTTACGCCAATCGCGCCGCGTCCTTTTTGACGGCTTTGCCTGAGGAAGACCTGTTGGGTCTGCGTTTCCTGGAACTGTTTGCCGAAAAGGACCGTCAACGGATAAAGGAACTCCTTGAAGGGGCCGATGACGAGCCCAGGGGGTTATCCGAAGATAATCCTGCAAGTGTGAATGAATACCAGGTTACGCTGGACGTGTTACCCATCCCTGGGGGTGATGGGAAGGCCGTTGTTATCCTGAACAACGTGAGCGAGCGGAAAAAGGCGGAAAAGGCCCTGAAGAAGAGTGAGGAAAGGTATCGTGTTTTGTTTGAAAATGCAAACGACGCCATCTTCATTGTGCAGGGTGGCGTTGTGAAATTCCCTAACCGAAAAACAGTTGAGATTGTGGGCTATTCTGAAGAGGAACTGGCCAAGGTCCCCTTTGCTGACTTTATTCATCCTGAAGACAGGGATATGGTTCTTGAGAGACACCAGAGCAGGTTAGAGGGCGAGCACCTTCCCAGCACCTATTCTTTCAGGGTCCTGAATAGATCTGGCGAGGAATTCTGGGTGGAACTCACCGCGGTCCTGATCGACTGGGAAGGCAGGCCGGCAACTCTCAACTTTCTCAGGGACATAACGGAGAAAAAGAGGCTTGAAACCCGCATCCAGCAGGCCCAGAGGATGGAGGCCATTGGCACCCTGGCCGGCGGCCTTGCCCATGACTTCAACAATCTCCTCATGGCCATCCAGGGAAATGCCTCCCTGATGTTACTCAAAAAGGATCCTGGCGATCCTGACTACGCAAGATTGAAAAACATAGAACAGTACGTCCGGAACGGCGCAGAACACACCAAACAGCTCCTGGGCTTTGCCAGAGGTGGCAAGTATGAGGTCAAGGCGGCTGATCTCAACGAGATAGTCGAGAAGAGTTCAGCCATGTTCGATCAGACCAGAAAAGAGATAACCATCCATAAGAAATATGAGATGGAAATCTGGGCAGTGGAAGTGGACAGGGGTCAGATTCAGCAGGTCCTGATGAACCTTTACATAAACGCATGGCAGGCCATGCCAGGGGGCGGGGACCTGTTCATAGAGACTGAAAACGCCAAACTCGGCCGCTCATTTGTAAGGCCTCACGGCATAAAGCCTGGAAAATATGTGAAGCTGTC
>JAUUVE010000183.1 GCA_030589715.1 Desulfobacteraceae bacterium
CTTTCCGGAAACCTCCAGCCCGTAGGACATGGTGCGTGAATGTGAAAGTATTTAAAGCCCGGCTCCATGTCCCTTGCCTTTTCGATCTTGCTTATGAAATCCTCGGGGTATCCAACAGAGACGGTGGCCACATATGGGATATCGTGAGCGGCCATGATCCTTGGCAGGTCCTTTTTCTTTTCCGCCTTACCCTTGAGGGTGGAGGTGGTCCAGCTAAATTGAGGTGTCAAACCACTGCGCTGGATTCCCGTGTTCATGTATGCCTCGTTGTCGAAGCAGAAATAAATCCCGTCGTCATTTCTTTCCGCCGCGCCAGAAAGACAGGCCATGCCGATATCCCCGGACGAGCCATCCCCTGAGACCGCAAGAACATTTATCTTTCGATCCGCCCGTATACGCCCCTTTCTCTTCAAGACCTTGATAGCAGCGCTTATGCCGGAAATCGCGGCCGGGGCAGGGGCCATGGCAATATAAATGCTTGGGATTTCAATCGACGAAGGATAGACACCGGTAGGAAGGGCCAAACAGGTAGCCCCCATGCTGAGGATGGAATCCTTACCAAGGGTCTTTGTAATCCACCTAAAGATCATTCCCCCTGGACAGCCTGGACACAGGGCATGTCCTGAACGGAATATCTCTCCTCTGGATAGTGTGTCTGCTAGATTTCTCATCATAGCCCCCTAACCTGGTACCAGCGAATTGGGTTGGTCATAACCTCCGCATCCCGTTCCTCGAATAGGTTTAAGGCAATATCCTTGATCTCCTCAAAGGTCACATCTCTTCCACCAAGGCCGATGATATAGTTGGTTAAAAGAGGGGAGTCGTGTCTCTTTCTGAGACAATGGGCAAGCTCAAGGTAGACGGCTCCGCCGGCTCCAATCGAGACATCCCTCTCCAGCACTGCCACGGCCTTGAGGTTTGACAGGGATTCTCTGAGTTCCGCATCAGGAAAAGGTCGGAAGACCCTGAGTTTGACCAGGCCAATCGGTATACCTTCATCCTTTCTCAGCTGGTTGACCACAGCCCTTGCTGTTGAGGCCATGCTGCCCAGGGTCAAAAGGGCAACCTCTGCATCCTCCATCATCTCGGTTGAGATAAGACCGCCATATCTTCTACCGAAGGCCTCGCCAAAGACCTCATCCACTTCCCGGATCACTCCTTTCGCAGCCTCCATGGCCACCTGTTGCTGATATCTGTATTCGGTGTAATAGGAATCATCCAGGACCAACTGGTGCACGGACATAGGTCTGTCCGGGTCCAGGATGACGTGCTCTGGTCGGTATGGCGGCAAGAAGAGGTCCACCTTTTCCTGGTCAAGGATTTCTACGGGCTCCATATAATGAGAGATGATCATCCCTTCAAAGCAGATTCCCACAGGCAGAAGGACCCTCTCGTCTTCTCCTACCCGATAGGCCTGAATAATCATATCGTGGGCTTCCTGGGCCGACTCGGTGTAAATCTGGATCCACCCCGTATCCCTTTGATCCAGCGAATCGCCGAGGTCGGGACAGATGGTGGTGGGTGGGCCGATTGTCCTGTTGACCATGGCCATGACCACAGGCAGGCGAAGCCCCGAGGCAACAAAAAGGTTCTCATGCATGTAGACCAGCCCTTGAGCCGAACTGGCCGTAAAGGTCCTTGCCCCTGTGGCCTGAGCCGCAATGGCAACAGCCATAGCCGAGTGCTCAGATTCTACGGGTACGAACTCCGCGTCCAACTCCCCGCTTTCAACGAACGCGGCCATCTTTTCCATAATGTGGGTCTGAGGGGTAATTGGATAGACGGGCACCACTTCCACCCGGGCCAACCTGGCGCCATGGGCGGCCGCATAGTTTCCGGTCAACATCTTGCGCTTTTCCACGACTATCCCTCTCCTTCCGCTTCAATCATGATGGCCCCAGCGGGGCATTCATTCCGGCATATCCCGCAGCCCTTGCAATAGTCATAATCAATGGCGTAGCGGCCTGTACTTGAATCGAGTTGAACTGCGCCATCCGGACAGAACAGGTAACAGTTTCCGCACATTCTGCAGACACCGCAGCTCAGACATCGCATTGCCTCTTCATTGACTTCCTCCAAACTCATTACGGTTTTGATCTCTTTAAAGTTCCCGACACGATCAACAGGAGACAATTTGCGGGGTTGGTGGGGTGTAAGAGAGCTACAATAACCCAGGTTTAGGTCATCCAGCGTGGCAGTTTTCCGACTCCTGGACACTGCGTTCCCATCAAGGCCCAGGTGCTCACGCATGGTTCGGGCTAGGGATCCCTTTTGAACGATCTTGCGAAGATTATCTCCCCTCAAATAATGGTCCATGGCGATCGCTGCACGCTTGCCCGAACCGATGGCCTCGGAAACGCTCCTCGGCTGATCGATAATATCTCCTCCGGCAAAGATTCCTGTAACAGTGGTCTGCATGGTCTCTGGATCAACCCGGATTGTCTCTCCGGGATCGACTCGGATGTTGCTTCCTTCCAGAAAAGAGAGGTCCGTGGCCTGACCGATGGCCATGATCACGGCCTCGGCCTTGAGGGTTTTGGTGACGGCCTCGTCGTAGACCGGTGCGAATCGGCCGTCCTTATCAAAGACCGAGGTGCAGCTCTTGAGTTCTATGCCCACGACACTTCCATTCTCGGCCAGGATCCGCTTGGGGGCCCAGCCGTTGTGGAAGGAGACACCTTCTTCAAGGGCATCGTCTTGCTCCCATAAATGGGCAGGCATCTCGGCTCTTGATTCCAGGCTCGCAAGCCGGACCGAACCGGCCCCAAGACGAAGGGCGGTCAGGGCCACATCGATGGCCACATTCCCGCCACCGATAACCACGACGTCCCCGTTCAGGCCGATGGACCTGCCGGAGTTAACCTCCCTCAGGAACTCAACCCCCCAGTATACGCCATCCGAGGCCACACCTTCCACATCGAGTCTTCGGCTGAGGGGTGCCCCGACCGAAATGAAAAGGGCCTGGTAGCCGGCCTGTTGAAGACCGCTGAGGGTGAGACCCTTTCCGATGGGAGTGTTGGTCCGGATCTCCACTCCTGCCGCGCGGATATTTTCGAGATCTCTCGAAAGTACCTCCTTTGGGAGTCTGTATATCGGAATTACCTGCCCCATCATCCCCCCTGGCTCGGTCTGGGCCTCGAATACCGTGGCGTCATATCCCATCAAGGCCAGAAAATAGGCACAGCTCAATCCGGCCGGTCCTGAGCCCACAACAGCGGTCTTCTTGCCCTGCCTTTTCCTGGGCCGGAGGGGTTTGGACTTCTTGTCGAAGAAATGGTCTGCCAGATACCGTTCCATGGCCTGAATCGATATAGCACCATCCATATCCTTTCGGTTGCACGATTCCTGGCATGGATGGTAACAGACCCTCCCGCAGACCCCGGGGAATGGATTCTCAAGTCTTAGGGCCCACCAGGCCTTATCCAGCTCCTTATTATCAACACCGGAAATAAATCTATCGATCCAGTTCCCCAAAGGGCAGCCCTCCAGACAGGGCGGAACCATCTCCTGGAATGAAGGCCTCATGTACCGCCATAATCCGGTTTTTCTCCTTTCGGGGGGAATCCCGATTGCGGTAGCGCCTATGGGCAATTCCATATAGGTATATAGTTTTAGCGGATCCGGGCCTAGTGCCTTTGATTGGGTCATCACAAACCTCGCAGATTTTTGTAGCCCATCTGAGCTGCTTTCCAATTCAGTTCTACTTTTTCCTCGGGAAAAAAATCAGGCAATGCCTCATAAATCGATTCAAGGGAGATATCCTTGACCGCCGCACAATAGGCACCCAAAAGGGTCACATTGGTGATCGGGATTGTGGTCTTTCCGTAAATCTGGTGGGCGATCTTCGTGGCATCGACCGTGAAGAGACTCGCCACCTCTTCAATAATAGATGAGGGAAGTCCCTCCCCGTGGTCAGGGTAATTGATAATGGCTGTCCCGTCGGGTTTTATATCACCCAAGGGGTTCAGCATTTTGAAGAGATTGAAATCCATGACGACCACCACATCGGGCGCATAGACCTTTGTGCGGATGACTATGGGCTCATTGTCTATCCTGACGTAGGCGACTACCGGAGCACCTCGCCTTTCTCCACCAAACTTCGGGAAGGTTTGGGGCCAATACCCCTCTCCAAAAGCTGCCGTGGCCAATATCTGGGCAGCAGTCACGGCCCCTTGACCACCGCGACCATAAATGTTTATCTCCTTCATGTGGTTGCCCCCTCATATGGTAAAGGTATTTCCTGCCCGACATGGATATGTCAAGTTAAGCCAACCTGAATCATAAGGCCGGTTTGGAAACTTCTCTGGTCGTAGCTCTCTGCCGCTCGAAGGCAGCGGGGGTACTGTAGAAGGCGGGTCGGGAAAAACGGAATTCCGCAACTCGCTTTCTGTTGGGGGAACTATAGGAAGATGGGGGATTGAGTGTCAAGGAAAAAGCCACCACAAATAAGCGGGAGGGGGGCCATTGACATATGACATTGTTAAGTTTCATGATGGATCAGGGAGTCACCCGCCCGCCCGCCTCGCCTGAGCTCGCGATGGCGGGCAGGCCCCTGGAGCATTGCATCATATTATTGTTCGAGGGATAGAGAGGAAGGCGGTTTTTAGGCATGCTTTGGACAGGGAGCTGCTAAAGGCCTGGATACTCTTTCCCAGACTTCCCCTGGATGATCTCGATATCCTTGTGGTGGATGAGATGGGAAAGGATATCAGCGGTGCAGGAATGGATCCCAATGTGATCGGCTTCTGGCGCAGAGAAGGCGGGCCCAGGGAACCTGATTATCGCACATTGCTCGTTCTGGACCTGACGTCAAAGTCGCATGGCAACGCAACAGGCATAGGCATGGCCGACCTGACGACCCAGAGACTGATGAAAAAGATCGATCTCCATGCGACGCAAATGAATGCCTTGACTTCCAAAGTACTGCGTAGCGCCCGATTGCCTATTTCACTTGAGAATGACCGGGTTGCCTTGGAAACGGCCTTGGATGGCGTCCCATACGCCCGGCATGTCAGGATGGCCCGGATCGTAAACACCGGTTCCTTGGAGACCTTTTGGGCAACAGACACTGTGCTTTCCGAACTTCGTTCCAAAAGAGGGATGACGGTGGATGACAAGCCGCTTCAGCTCGATTTCAATAATGAAGGAAGGTTGCTTCCTTTCCCAAGGTAGTTCGGATGAACACCTGGTCCCCTGATCCCAAGTTTCGGGTCTCCAAATCCAACAGTTGAAAAGGGCGTAAGCCATCGAATGAAGAATCCGAAAAAAGAGAGATTTCTTATGAAGTTTATCCGGGAGCGTGTATTAAATGGCGCCGTTGACCGGACCAGGCCATTACAATGGATCCGGCCACCCAGAGACCGTTTATAGACCTGTTCTATTGCAAAGGGTGCGGTCTTTCCGCCCACCAATGC
>JAUUVE010000305.1 GCA_030589715.1 Desulfobacteraceae bacterium
GCCGTCATGGCTGGACTAATGGATGACCTGGAACCTTCCCTCAAGGTCATAGAGGATATCTACCTAAATGAACTCATGAAGACCAGAGACGCCAATGAGGGTCTAAAGGCCTTCATGGAGAAGAGAAGACCCGAGTGGAAAAATGAGTAGGATCGCTCTGGGCCCCAGCACCTTGTTGCCTGCCTCCCCCCACCTTAAAAGGCTCCGCTTCTCCTATCTTAGACGTTGTCTCTTATAAAGTTTATGATCTGGTCAGTGGTTGTTCCGGGGCCAAAGATCTCTGCAATACCTACCTCTTTCAGGGGCGGGATATCCTCGTCGGGTATGATGCCGCCTCCTAATACCATCACATCCTCAACCCCCTTTTCCTTCAAGAGCTCCATAACCTTTGGAAATAGATAGTCGTGGGCACCAGAGAGGATGCTCAAGGCGATGACGTCCGCGTCCTCCTGGATGGCAGATTCAACAATCTGAAGTGGGGTCTGTCTCAGCCCAGTGTATACCACCTCCATCCCTGCATCCATCAGGGCGCAAGCCACCACCTTGATTCCCCTGTCGTGACCGTCAAGTCCCGGTTTTGCCGCCAAGACCCTTATTTTCCTAACCTTCTCCATATCTTCATATCTCCTGATACTTGGTCATTGGTCATTAGTCACTGGTCATTGGTTACAAATTCTCTTTTGAATCATCAATTTTACCCCGTGAAATGTTTTTTGTTTTCTATTTCACCGGGGCGTCAATTCTTCAGCCCCCCAGGGTATTGACCTGCTGATACTCTCCAAACACCCCCCTCAAGACGTCAGAGATCTCTCCAAGAGTACCGTATGCCCTTACTGCGTCCAGTATAAGGGGCATCAGATTATCCTTCCCTTCTGCCCCTGCCTTCAGCGCGGCCAGACTCTGTTTAACCTTCTCGTCATCTCTTTCCGACTTCAGCCTTCTCAACTGCTCAATCTGCCCCACTCTAACCTCAGGGTCCACCCTCAAGAGGTTGGTGGGCTTTTCTTCTTCGGTTTGGAAGCGGTTTACCCCCACTACTACCCTCTCCTCTTTCTCTATTTCACGCTGGTACTTATAGGCGCTATCCTGGATCTCTCTCTGGATAAAACCCTGTTCCACTGCCTCAACAGCCCCTCCCATCTCATCTATCTTTCTAATATACTCCTCAGCCCGCTCGTATATCTCCCTTGTGAGGGTCTCCAGATAGTAGGAGCCACCCAGGGGATCTACCGTGTCAGCCACTCCTGTCTCATTTGCGATGAGTTGCTGGGTGCGCAGGGCGATCTGGACGGCCGCTTCCGAGGGTAGGCATAGTTCCTCGTCCATTGAATTAGTATGAAGTGACTGGGTGCCACCAAGGACTGCCGCCAGGGCCTGAAAGGCGACACGCACAATATTGTTCTTTGGCTGCTGTGCAGTAAGTGTGCACCCGGCCGTCTGGGTGTGAAAGCGAATCATCATGGATTTGGGGCTCCTGGCACCAAATCGTTCCTTCATGATCTTGGCCCAAAGCCTACGCGCCGCCCTGTACTTGGCTATCTCTTCCAGGAAATCCAGGTGGGCATTGAAAAAGAAGGAAAGCCTTGGCCCAAAGGTATCCACCTCAAGCCCTGCTTCAAGGGCTGCATCCACATATGCTATTCCATTGGCCAGCGTAAAGGCAACCTCCTGAACAGCTGTGGAACCCGCCTCCCTGATATGGTACCCGCTGATACTGATCGTATTCCACATGGGCACCTTTTCGACACAGTAAGAAAAGATGTCTGTGATAATTCTCATGGAGGGTTTTGGCGGGAATATATAGGTTCCCCTTGATGAATATTCCTTCAAGATGTCATTCTGTATCGTGCCCCTCAATTTCTCGCTTGAAACACCCTGGTTCTCCGCAACAGCCATATACATCGCCAGCAGGATCGCTGCCGGTGCATTTATGGTCATGGAGGTGCTCACCTGGTCGAGGGGTATGCCATTGAAGAGCGTCTCCATGTCCCAAAGGGAGTCGATGGCGACCCCCACTTTTCCCACTTCGCCGATGGCCATTTGGTTGTCCGAATCATAGCCGATCTGGGTGGGTAGATCAAAGGCCACGGATAACCCTGTCTGCCCTTGGTCCAGCAAAAACCTGTACCGCCTGTTGGATTCCTCTGCCGTAGCAAAGCCCGCGTACTGCCTCATGGTCCAGTATCGTCCCCTGTACATAGTGGGCTGGACCCCTCTGGTATAGGGGTATTCTCCGGGGAAACCCATTTCTGTCATATAGTCTTCCTGGGCCCGGTCAAGAGGAGTATAGAGCCTCTTGATGGGGATTCCCGAGGTATTGACGAACTCTTCCTTCCTTTCCGGATGCTTTTTTAGCTTACCTTCCAGGCTCTCAGACCATCTCTTTTGGGCCTCTAACAATCCTCCCTGCCCTTTCTCTTCAGACATGCCGGCCTCCTGTGCAACCTTTTTGTCGAAAAATACGAAATTATGTAAGTTCCCCACAAAATATTGCAACACCTTAAGACCTGTCAAACCTTTTTTTGGCCCAGATTTTTTCGTCTTGACAAAGGTTAGTAGCTTTATTATAGCCACATTGTAATTTCTAATGGTACCAGGGACTACGCGTCAGCACTTTGGTTGATCTCAATCCGATACTATAAATGAGGAATTAGTTATGACGGCTAACGAAATATTGGACATGCTGTTCGGCACCTTACGCACCACCGGAATATACAACTTTCAATGGAACTTCGTTATCATGTGGGGCATAGGGTTGCTGTTTATATATCTGGCAATTGCCAAAAAATTTGAACCCCTCCTCCTGTTACCCATAGGCTTTGGGATATTTATTGTAAATTTTCCACTTGTCCCGCTCATGGGTTTTTCTCACGGCCACGCCCAACTCCTTCAGATCTTTTACCACTATGGGTTGCAATGGGAAATCATTCCCTGTGTCATCTTCCTGGGTCTGGGCGCCATGACCGATTTCGGCCCCCTTATTGCTAACCCCAAGACCCTCCTCATAGGTGCCGGAGCACAACTTGGAGTCTTTATCACCTTTACGGGTACGGTACTGGTAGGCTTTACCCTCAAGGAGGCAGCGTCGGTCAGCATCATTGGTGGTGCCGATGGCCCCACAACCATCTATCTAACCCAGCACCTGGCCCACCAACTACTTGGACCCAATGCCTTGGCAGCTTACTCTTACATGGCCATGGTCCCCCTCATCCAGCCCCCCATTATGAGGTTATTTACCAATGATAAGGAACGTAAGATCCGGATGCGTCAGATGAGGCCCGTTTCAAGGCAGGAAAAAATCCTCTTTCCATTGGTCACGGTAGGCATCATCGCACTCCTTGTCCCTTCCGTCATCCCGCTTATGGGTATGTTTATGTTGGGTAACCTCATGAAGGAGAGTGGTGTGGTTGCCAGGCTGACTGACACGTCCCAGGGTTCTCTCATGAACATCGTAACCATATTCCTTGGGATATCGGTTGGTGCCACCATGCATGCAGACAAGTTCCTGAGCTGGAAGCCCCTCTTCATATTTAGCCTGGGCCTGATAGACTTTGCCGTATGTACGGTGGGCGGTATTATGACCGTCAAGATCATGAATCTCTTTTTAAAAGAAAAGATTAATCCCCTTATCGGGTCAGCAGGTGTCTCGGCTGTACCCATGGCGGCACGTGTATCTCAGCTTCAAGGCCTAAAATATGACAAGACCAACCATCTCCTGATGCA
>JAUUVE010000265.1 GCA_030589715.1 Desulfobacteraceae bacterium
GGGCAATCGGGGTCTCCGGCAATCTTGGCCACCTTGCCGTTTTTGGTATAGACCAGGACACCGCCACCACCGTGGCACATGCGGCAGTGCCTCTTGACCACGGAATCGGATCCGTAGGTCTCCATCTCCTTCTCAACGTTGGAGTGAACAAATTCAGCCATCAAGGCTCTCCTCCTTTACCTTTTTGTACACAGTGTCAATATCCTGTCGCACCCAAATCATCCATTTGGCCGAATGATCGTTCAACAGATCCCACACTCCTGCCCACTGAGTGGCGGTCGGTTTTTCGTCCGTCTCCCAGTGCACGGTTTTTATAATAAGCTAACAAGGATTCCCTTTTTCGGTGGCAAAGTATGAGGAAGTCTGTCTTGTATGTCAAGGAAGACGGGGGCCCGCCCCGGAGGGGTGGGGGCTGAGCACCGAATGGTGCAAAGTCTTGAGAGGGCAGCCACCCACAAGCCGAGGTGCTTGAATGGTACGCCGTAGCTGGAGTTCTTGCGAAGTCGCAAAACCTGGTGGGTGAAAAAATAAGAAAGCCGGGTGTCTGTCCCTTTGAGGTTCGCTGTGCATTTTCAAGGTCCTACATGACTATGGCAGACCTGGAAACCAGCCCCTTATCCTGCTCCTCGAAGGCTTTGTTGATCTCTTCCAGGGGATAGGTACGGGAGAGAATCTTGTCGAAGGGGTATTTGTCTTTGGTACGGCCCAAAAAGTCAAGCGCCTTTTTTAGGGTATCGGGCCCATACATGAGTACGGAAACAATGGTCTTGGAACTATAGACCAACAAAGCGGGGTCAATATCGACGGTCTTTCCCGGGCTAACGTTCCCGATCTCCAGATAGCGGCCACCCCTGCCAAGCATAGCCAGCCCCTCAGCCATGACTTCGGGAAAGCCAACCAGTTCGGCTACCACCTCCGCTCCCCTATTGCCAGTCAGTTGCCTCACCCGCTTTATGCGCTCCTTGGGAGTTTTGTGCTCCTTCATGTGGATCAATTCATCGGCACCGAAGGCCTTGGCCAACTCCAGACGTTCCGTGATGCCATCAATAACAATAACCTTGTGAGCTCCCATCTCCTTGGCCACGGCTGTGGCATTGATACCCAAGCCGCCAGCCCCCTGGATGATTACGGTTTCGCCAAAGCCGAACCCCACTTTCTCTAGGCCGTAGATGACCTCGGATAGGGCACAGTTGGCTGGGGCTACCATTTCGTCTGTCAGGTCATCTGGAACCTTGAAAACGGTTTGGTTGGGGCGAAGGTAATAGTAGTCGGCATAGGCCCCTGTGAAGTGCGGTGGGACTTCAACGGGTTTTATAAACCTCGAGTTGGAAGAGCAGGCTGCATCCTCTCCCCTCAGACATACTGCGCACCGGCCACATGGGTTAAAATAGCGATAGACTAGTCTATCACCCACTGCTAACGGCTCACCTGCCGAGTCTGTGGAGACACCTTCTCCAAGTTTGGCTACCTTGCCCGTCATTTCATGGCCGATGATTGCCGGCAACCGTACGCCAGAGGCAGCGAGGTCAATATCCCCACGCCACTGATGTAGGTCTGACCCACATATGTTGGCCATTGTCACCTTGATCAAAATCGCCCCAGGCTCCGGTTCAGGTACTGGGTACTCCTTTATTTCCATTGGCTGGCCCAATCCCTTGAAAATTGCCGCTCTAACCTTTTTTGTCATTAAAAAACCCCTTTCTGTATTTGCTCATACATGCCGTGGGCGTTATGTCACTCTAAACCCAGAAAAAGCCCAAACGCACGGCTGATATTGCCACTTCCCTGCACTCCTTTCATTTACATATACCCCGATGTTGCAAAAGAATTTCGTACCTGTTAGAGAACGACCTCTTCTTAAAGCTTGAAACGATAAAACAATGGCACTTTAGGAATTCACATTCCGTGTAATCTTGAGTTCGCCCAGATGTTGCAAAAGGTTCTGGCACCCGTCAAAAAGCGGTCATTGATTTCAACATCGGGGTATAGTAATAGCTTCCTGCAACCAGCATCGGTTCGCCTCGAGCAATGAGATGTGACTCTTATCAACTCGTCGGTTTGAGACGGAGCTTCGCTGGAATCACATAGATCTTTGGGCTCGGGGGACGTCCCCTCTTTTACCCTTCATCTCTTATCTGATCTCCCACCCACGAAAGATCCGGAGTGCGTCTGTGCCAGTCGGTGGCCTGCTGGAAGGCATAGCCGGCGCGGAGCACCAGATCTTCCTGGAATGATTTCCCGTAAAGCATCAGCCCGATGGGCAGGCCTTGCTTTGTAAAACCGCAAGGCAGGGCAAGGCCACACAGGTTGAGGATATTGCCGATAGAGGTGTTACGGAGATAGGAGAGGTTTGTTTGGGAATAGACATCTTCGTTCTTATCGACCTCGGCGACAGGAAGGGCGGTAATTGCTGTCGCAGGCACCAACAGGACATCCACGTCCCTCAGAGAATCGCTGGCCTCTATTCGCAGGCGCTTCCACTCCAAGACGTTTTGGAGGTAATCGCCGGCGCTGACCTCCTTGCCTCGTATCATGCGATAGGCCACGACCGGGTCTAACTGGTCGAAGTGATCCTCCAGCCATTTCTTATTGAGTGTATATGCCTCGGCGACGATAATGAGCCCCTGAGAGTTTAGCTGCAAGGCCTCTCTTGCTTCCGGGAATTCGATGCTCTTCACTGGTGCCCCCAGTTCTTCGAACACTCTCCCGCATTCCCGTACCGCCCTTTCCACCTCCGGATCAGTATCGTCCCAGAAGACCGTCTCTGCAAATGCCAATCGTAGTCCCCGGACACCCCGCTTCAGGCCCTTCAATACCTCTTGGGGATGCAGGCCCCAGGTAGTCTCGTCGTTGAAGTCGTGTCCCTGCAGGCACTGATAGATTAAGGCGGCATCCTCCACAGAGCGGGTCAGGGACCCAACCGAATCCAGGCTCCAGCTCAGCGGATAGACCCCCGCCCGGCTGATTCGTCCCACGGTGGATTTCAAACCAACTGTCCCGCACAGGGAAGCGGGAATCCGCAGCGACCCTCCGGTGTCGCTCCCCAGGGCCATGGGCGCCAGGCCCGCGGCCACGGCCACGGCCGACCCGCTACTGGAACCACCTGGCACATGATGGTCTTGGTGCCATGGGTTTTGAGGTGTGCCGTGATCGTGGTTGATCCCTACCCCGCTGTAAGCGAACTGCACAGTATTTGTTTTGCCCATTAGAACCATCCCGGCTTGGGCCAACTTGCGAATCACGTAAGCGTCTTTAACAGCAATATTTTTTTCCAATAACCTCGTTCCTGCAGTCGTGGGAAGCCCTTTGACGTCATAGAGATCCTTAGCTGCGTAAGGAATACCGTGCAGTGGCCCCAAATCCTGTCCCGAGCGCAAGGCGATTTCAGCGGTGCGTGCTTCGGCAAGTGCCCTTTCGGGGCATACCAACCGGAATACGTTCAGCTTATCATCCAATGACTCGATACGGGAAAGGTAGCGCTCCGTAAGCTCAACAGGGGAAAGCTCTCCAGTCCGAATGCTCTGTGCCAGTGCGGTGATGGTTTGATAATAAAGAGGAGTCTTATCCATGGTCTAGGTCTCATTGGCCCACAAATCAAAAAACATCCTCTTTTTCTTATACTCTTGGCTGGAAAAGGCAAGCTTTATTTAAATAGGGCGCTTGTTGAAATGGGGTCAGGCCTGCTCTTGCCTCAGGTGGAAAAATATAGTAGAGAGGTTCTATGTCAAGGCCACTAAGAATACAATATCCTGGGGCATGGTAGCATGTGATGAATAGGGGGTGAAGTGGGGAGCCCATTTTCATGGAAAAAGCGGATTGCCCTGGTTTTATTGTGCTTGTAAAAGAGGCAGTGGATATGTGGAATATGAGGGTTCCCGCCTACTCTTTGATGACCAACGACTATCATCTCCTTATCCAGACCCCCGATGCCAACCTGTCCGGATGTATGAGGTACATTAATGGAGTGTATACCCAGTGTTTCAACCGATGCCATCAACGGGAGGGACAGATATTTCGAGGACGGTACAAATCGATTGTGGTGGATACAGGCAGTTATGTCTTGGAATTGGTCAGATACATCCACGGAGATTCTCTGGAAGCTGGAATGGTGCACCGATTGGATAAGTATAGCCTTTAAGAAAAAAATTTTGGAATTATCACTTGGGCAGCAGATCTATGAAAAAACATGTAGGTCCCAAATGATACTTGATACTGGAAACTGGAAAGAGA
>JAUUVE010000139.1 GCA_030589715.1 Desulfobacteraceae bacterium
GATGACCCGGATGACATCCATTTTTTGCATCCCAATGAGATAAGGAAAGCAGCCATACCCATGGAAAGGGTCAACCTTCGTCCTTACATAGAGAGAAGGAAGGAAGCGTATGAAAAGAGTTTAACTATAGAACCGGCGCCTTTTTACGGAGACATAGAGCAAGCACAGGCCGTATTGAGAAGTGATCCCACTTTACAGGTTTCAACCCAGGTACCTATCGTCAGAGAAGAATTGAAGGCCGATTTATATGGTGCAGCTGCGGCGCCTGGTGTGGTAGAGGGTATCGCTCGTGTAATAATGGGAGCAGACCTATTGCTCGAACTTAAAGAAGGCGAAATTCTTGTGGCCCCCGGTACATCCGCCGCATGGACTGTTGCTTTTAACCTGATCAAAGGGGTAATAACCGATGGCGGAGGATCACTTTCCCATCCCGTCATTATGGCCAGAGAATTCGGCATCCCTTGTGTGGCTGGTTGCCTGGAAGGAACTCAAAAGATCAAAACTGGCCAGAGAGTCAAAATTGACGGTAACCTTGGCGTCGTTTACATCTTGGACTGATAACTCGCCCCATAACTTAAAGGGTTTTCTGGGAGAGCAGCAGTATGCATGAAGAGATGATCGCTAAAAATATCAACACACTTCGCAAACAAAAGGCTATCACACTTCAAGAGTTGGCAGATCTAACCGGTCTAACAAAAGGGTATCTCTCCAAAATTGAGAGGTCAAAAAAGGCTCCCCCTTATTCAACGCTAAATAAGATTGCCATATCACTTGGCGTAGACGCCCCCTTTTTGTTAAACGAGGAACTGGAAGGATCTCAAGACACGAGAATCTCATTTACCAAAAAGAATCAAAGGAAGGTTGTCGAAAGACTGGGTTCTTTATCAGAAGGGTCTTTATATGGTTATGCTTACGAGGCCCTTGCATTCGACAAACCTGGCAAGAACATGGAGCCTTACATCATCGAGCCAGCCTTTGACGAAGAGGGCATATTCCAACATGAGGGGGAGGAATTTATGTTTGTATTGGAAGGTCAGCATGAGTTCATCTATGACGGTGAAAAATTCATCATGGAGCCGGGGGACAGTATATATTTTGATGCAGCTGTACCTCATACCGGTAGAAGCCTGGGCAAGAAAAAAGCGAAGCTTTTGGCGGTGATGTTTAACTATAAAAGGATTTGAGTTGCTGTGAAGCATAGATCGTTCGATGAGCCTTGATCAATCGGTCAGTCGCGGAAGGATTAAGGGAAGAGTTCAAGGATGAATAAATTTCTGATAAGGGGAGTCATATGGGAAGAAAGATCGTGATTATTGGGTCGGTCAACACCAAGGGCGACCAGCTAAGGTTTCTAAAAGAGGCGATCGAATCCCGGGGGCACACGGCCATATTGGTGGACGTCAGCATGGGTGGTCATCCTTCCTTTCAAGCCGATATCACCCCTGAAGAAATTTCGCGTTTGGGAGGGAAGGATATAAACGAAGTCATAACTTCAAAAGACAGATTCGCCATAACAGATACGATGAGCAAAGGCGCTCAGCAAAAGGCATTGGATCTTCTTTCAAAGGGCGAACTCGATGGCATAGTGGCCCTTGGCGGATCCACCATGGCACTGCTTGGATCTCAGGTAATGTCGAGGCTACCCTTTGGTATCCCCAAGGTTATGGCAGCCCCGGCTGCTCAACCGGTTTATGTTGGAAGATGGTTTGGTGCCAATGATGCGGTTGTAATGCAGCTCATTATGGAAATTGCCGGGATGAATGATCTCATAAAAAACGCCATTTCACAGGTAGCCGGGGCCATCTCAGGGATGGTGGAGGAGGCCTATGATTATAGGTCGCTAAAACTCCCCTATCCCTCCATTGCTGTCACTGAACTTGGCTTTTCGGATCAGTGCGCCAAGAATGTAGAGAAGCTTTTGGAGGAAAAAGGATATCATGTGTATCCCTTTCACGCCCAGGGGGTCAGTGACCGAGCCATGGACAGGCTGATATCCCAGGGTTTTTTTGATGGCGTGATAGAGATCGTCCCGGCCGGCCTTATAGAGGAAAAATTCAAGGGAAACCGGCCCGCCGGCATGGCAAGACTTGACGCCGCTGGTGAAAGAGGGATTCCGCAGGTATGGGCCCCTTGCTGTTTAAACCTGACAGGTGCGGGTCCGACCCGGACCAACAGGGAGAAATACGTTGCCTCCGGAAGGGTGCTCGATATCGACGAGATGAGATCCATGACTCGATTTCCGGTCGATGAAATGATCATCGGGGCCAAACTGTATGCGGAAAAAATAAACAAGGCCAACGGGCCTATAAAGTTGATAGTCCCCCTGAAGGGCTGGTCCTCAATAGACAGAGAAGGCAGCATTCTCTATAACCCCGAGGAGGACCAGATTTTTATGGAGGAATTGAAAAAAAACCTGACTGTTCCACTTGAAATTGAGGAAGTGGATTGTAACCTGGAGGATTTTGATACTGCCCGGGCACTGGTTGACAGCCTGGTCAAATTTATGGAGGAGAAAAGATGAAAAAGGAATTTTTGAATGAAAAAATTGAAACAATGAGTCCAGAGGAATTACTCCCAATTCAGGAAGAAAAATTCTCAAAGCAAATGGATTACATATGGGAAAAATCACCCTTCTATCAGAAAAAGTTCAAGGAACATAGTGTCGAAAGGGACGATATCAGGGGACTAGAAGATTTACCCAAACTCCCCTTCACAGAGAAGGATGAACTGAGGAAAAGCCAGGAAGAACACCCCCCTTTGGGCTTCCACAGTGCCGCTCCCATGGATGACGTAATCCGCATCCATTCATCATCCGGGACCACCGGTGTCCCAACCTTCGTCGGTCTTACCCGGCATGATAACAAGGTTTGGACCGATATCACCGCCCGTTCTCTTTTTGCCAAAAGTGTGAGGCCAACGGACGTCGTAATCCATGCGGTGGGGTTGACGTTCTTTGTAGGAGGTCTCCCGGTCAAGGACGCGATTGAGCATATCGGGGCGGCATTTGTGCCCATTGGGACCGGTGCATCCGACCGGGTGGTTGTAACCACAAAAAGGCTAGGGGCCAACCTGCTTCACTGCACACCATCCTATGCGCAGTATTTTGCTGATTACTTGAGGAAAAAGCAGAACATGGAACCTTCAGAACTCGGTTTTAGGAAACTGGTGGTTGGGGCTGAACCGGGAGGGGGAGTCCCAGCAGTCAAAAAGCGACTGCAAGAAGACTATCAATGCCTCCTCAGCGAAGGTATGGGCAACTCTGACGCCGCACCTATTATTTTTGGGGAATGCCCTGCTCAACAAGGGATGCACTTTTGCGCCCAGGAATACATATTTCCTGAACTTATCAACCCGGACTCGGGTGAGGTAATGGAAATGAAGGACGGGGCAGAAGGAGAATTGGTTTACACCTTGATCGATCGGGAGTGTTGCCCGGTAGTAAGGTTTAGGACACGGGACAGGATCACCGTTTTCACAGGCCCCTGTGAGTGCGGCCGGACCAGCTTTCGCATAAGATGTATTGGCCGTACCGACGATATGCTTATTTTACTCGGTGTTAACGTCTTTCCATCGGCTATCAAGGATATCATCACTTCCTTCACGCCAAGGACTACAGGCCATATGATCGTCCTTCTCGACAAGCCGGGTCCAAAGGTGGAACCCCCACTAAAAATCCAGGTGGAGTACTCACCGGGTGAAAAAGACCTTGATGCCCTAAAAAGGGAGTTGGAAGCAGTAATGAGAGATAAGTTGGTATTCCGGGCCGATGTCGAACTGGTCCCCGAAGACACACTTCCCCGCTTTGAGATGAAGGCGAAGCTCATCAGAAAATTATATAAAGGGGAGTAACCGATGACCGAGATAAAGTTTGTGGACACCTCTCTGCGAGACGGCAATCAGAGTCTTTGGGATGCCACAGGTTTGAGAACAGGCATGATACTTTCCCTAGCGCCGGAGGTAGAACGTGCGGGGTATCATGCTGTGGATCTTGTTGCCAGCACCCATATGCAGACGGCTGTCAGATATCATCAGGAAAATCCCTGGGAGAAAGTGCGGCTTGCTTCAAAGGCCATGCCAAATACGCGTTTGTGTTTTGGGACGACCGGGCGGCGTTTCATCGGGTGTAAACGCTCGCCAGACTCCATAATGCAATTGGTGTATGAGCGTATGGCCGCGAACGGTATACGGCGGGTGTGGCTGTGCGAAGCCGCCCTTGAGATGGATAGCATCGTTAAGAATGCAAGAATGTCAAAGGCGGCGGGTATAGAAGAATTCATGGTGGCCTTGTGCTACTCTATCAGTCCGGTCCACACGGATGAGTATTATGCCACGAAGACCCAGGAGATAACCCAATGCCCCGATGTTGATACGATGTACATCAAAGACCAAGGGGGTCTTCTAACACCAGATAGTGTAAAAACCCTTGTGGCGGCCCTTCAACCCAACCTTAACGGAAGGCCCCTTGAAATTCACACCCATTGCAACACCGGGTTAGGCCCCCTGGTCTATTTGGAAGCCATACGCTCGGGTGTGGATAGGCTGCATACGGGTGTCCCCCCACTTGCCAATGGCACGGCCCAGCCGTCCATATTTAATGTCCTGAAAAACATCAAACACATGGGCTACACAGCCAACTTGAATGAGGAGGCCCTCAAGAATTATTCCGCTAAATTGATGGAAATTGCGGAAAAGGAAGGTCGACCGGCGGGTGTGCCTTTGGAATATGACCTTGCTTATTATAAGCATCAGGTCCCGGGAGGTATGGTGACCACGCTCAAACGCCAGCTTTCTGAAGCGGGCAAGGCAGATCGCCTGGAGGAAGTGCTTGAGGAGATCGTCAGGGTCCGGAAGGAGTTGGGTTATCCCATTATGGTGACGCCCCTCTCTCAATTTGTCGCAACCCAGGCGACCATGAATGTGGTCTCAGGAGGGCGCTACAAAATGATCCCTGACGGTATTATTGAGTACCTCGCGGGATACCACGGAGCACCGCCCGCTCAAGTCGATCAAGATGTCCTGGACAAGATATACAGGTGGCCCAAAACCAAGAAAATAATGGGGCAGGAGTTTCCGCAGCCGTCTGTTGCGGAAATCCGAAAGCAAATTGGCATTGGGCCGAATGTATCCGATGAAGAGTTCTTACTCCGTTTCGCCATGGGAGACGATGAGGTTGAGCAAATGCTGTCAGCAAGCCGCAAACAAGGTTGAGAACCACCAGGTGACCACTCGATGGTTTCATAGGGCGGGCTGCCTGTTGGATTGCTGAGCATGTTTTGATTAGGAAAGGAGGTGATGGCCAGATCATTTTGGAGAGGGCCTCATTTGGTGCTGACCTCACATAACTCTTTTGTGGGGAACCTGTTATTGCTGCTCCAGGCCCTTCGAAGAGGCAATGGTAGGATTCTATGGTCAACAATATCATTTAAGGAGGGGAAAAATGTACTGTATGGCAAAGCAGTTGAAGTTGGTGGTTTGTTTACTGGTAACCGTTTTGTTCCTGGCTTTTCCATTGACCGGGTATTGCAAGGACAAAATCCTTATCGGTACTGCAATTTCCTTATCGGGCCCCTATGCTCCTGGGGCGGGAATGACTCAGATCCCGAACTACAAGATGTGGGTTGACGAGGTTAATGCAAAGGGTGGAATTTATGTGAAGGAGTATGGCAAACGGCTACCCGTGGAGCTTATCATATACGACGATAAGAGTGATATTGGCACTGCCGTTAAACTGGTTGAAAAATTGATTCTGGAAGACAAGGTCGACCTGTTGTTACCGCCCTGGGGCACTGCAATGCATTTTGCCGTAGGCCCTGTAGCAAACAAATACGGGTATCCGTTAATCGGGCCTACCATTTCTTCCGAAAAGCTCAGGAAAATAGCACATAAAATACCTTACTTCTTTGGAATATTGAACATGCCCCGTGAGCAGGGAGCAGCCCTCGTAGACCTTCTGGCAGAGCTTGGTGTAAAGAAAGTGGCCTTAATCTATGTTGCGGATGCGTATGGTATAGAGTGGACAGCCGAGGTGTCACCGGCATTGAAGGCAAAAGGGATCAATGCAGCGATTGTGAAAAGCTATCCACTGGGTGCTAAAGACCTGTCTCCGTTACTGAAAACAATTAAAGCCGCTAATGTGGATGCACTGCTTGGAATGTCCTATCCCCCTGACACCTTCCTTA
>JAUUVE010000429.1 GCA_030589715.1 Desulfobacteraceae bacterium
GAGTTACCTGCCTGGCATCAGGAAATCGTCTATGACCCTCAGACTAGTGGCGGATTGCTTGTTTCTCTCCCTGAAAGCCAGGGGGGAACCTTGCAAAAGGCCCTTCAAGAGGGAGGTGTGAAATGGGCTTCCCTGGTGGGTAAAGTCAAATCCCTCCAAGATTCCGTGAATCTCGTATTTAGATAATCCACAACGCCCTCACAAACTGGATGCCTATACCTCCTCCATTTCTGCTTCCCAAGAGCACTCAATACAGCCTTTGACAGTTTGGTAGGCCGGACATTTCTCCGCATAGTTCTCTAAGACCCGTTCCGCCTTATCCTTTGTTCCGGGGGGAATCTTAAAACGGTACTTGAGGCGGATCTTTGTAATCTTCAAGACTTCGTCCACCTCTTCGATGTCCCCTTCCACATTAGCAACCAGATTCTCAGCCGATTTGATGCCCCGCACATCCAGTGCGGTACCCAGGGTTCCGGTCAGTCACCCTGAAATGCCAGCAATGATGTGATCGAGGGTCGCAGGGTACTCTGGTCCACTTATCTCTCTGCCATACTTCTCCTGGTAAAAATGTTTGATACCGCCGTGAATGCCAAAGTTTATTGGCACAGAGAAGTCCTCGATATGGGCCGTACGGTAAGGTCCCTCATGCTTCTCAATACGGATGCGACTGGTGTGAGCCACTGTCATAATAATCCTCCTTGGTTATTGTGTACTTTCCTCTGTTCCTCAGAATCGCCGGAAGAGGAACTCCCTTGTCCCGTTACGGTAAATGAAGGAGGTAATTGGGGTAAAGGGGGCCAGCATCTCCATCACCTCCCGATTTTGGCGCATGTAGAGGGGAAGCTCCAGGTGCAGTTGGGGGCGTGAATACAATCGAAAGTCATCGATGATTACAAAGGAATTCACCACCTTTGGAGATGTCTGTTGGCCATGGGCAAGTATCATTACCACGCCACCAGGCTTAGCCATACTGTAACACCGCTTTACAACCTCTTCCGCATCGTGGTCTTCCAACCGATCAATCAGGTCCCACAGCAAGATCCCCTCAAAACTCTCCGGCGGATAGTCCAGGTGTTGCCACACCTGGTCGGAGGGGGCACCACTGCCAGATCCCTTAACCAGATGGAAGAACATGTCGCAGACGCAGAGCCTCTTGACGCGACGGGCAAAGAAGTCGATATTGTCTCCGCAGATAGGTCCTACATCCAGAATCTGTCCCTTGCCCTCCTCCCCCAGACTCTCCATGAACAGCCGTAGGCCCTTGCTGTTGTATTCGCGTCGGTTGGCATGGGGGGAGGAGTCCTCCCATGATAGTTGGGCCGGGTTTGACAATGATCACTTCCCCTTATCGGAAACGCTGGCCAAGTCGTGTGGGGCCTCATCCCCGTAACCTTTCTGCTTTAGTGGTCCGTAAGTGGGCTTGGCCTTATAGTCTTTCTGTTTTAGCGGCTCGTCAGTGGGCTCGGCCTTATCCTTATGGTGGGGATCAAGCTCGATCATGGCCTTGAGGTAGGCCCCGTCCTCTACTGAGAGGTGTTTGGCCCTGATCTCACCATTGAAGTTGGCCTCCTTGGTGATCTCCACCTTCCCAAGGGCCTTGATGTTGCCCACCAGCCGGCCGCTGATGGTCAGATTTTCCGCGATCACCTCTGCCTCTACCTGGCCGTTTGGACCTATGGTAAGGTGGTGCCCTTCCAGTTGGATGCTCCCCTTCACCGTTCCCTCAATAACCAGGTCTTCCTTGCCCCGGATTTTACCCTCGATAGAGATATCTTTGGTGATGATGGTCTTCTCACCCGTGGCCCTTGGCCTGCTGACAGGCACAGCCACATCCTTGACTTCCTTACTCTTTCCTAGCATGCGATCCCCCCTCTCTAAGATTTCAGGAACTTCCTTTTGACTGTATCTTTTAATATTTAACCCAATTCAATCCCCAGGTCAATAACTATGTTCCCGTCCAACTTCTTCATTGGTTCCACGGTAGCAGCGATAGAGGCACGGGTCGATCGGATTAGATTCACTCCCCAAAAAAAAAGACCAAAAGGAATTACAGTACCCAACACCGAGATGTAGAGCATCCAGCCCCATTGATGAAAGGTATAGCCCGCCCGCAGGTACTGATTTACCTTGAACAAGCCTTTAGGCAGGACGTGGAATTGATCGAGGAGGATAAAGAATACATCAACATCTTTAAGACGGACTGGTATCAAGAGGTTCAGAAGCAAGTTAACCCTGGTGGGATCTTACGAATGTACCGCGAAAATGTCGGCATGGCCCAGGCAGAGTTAGGCCAGAAACTCGGAAAATTCACGCGACAAAAGATCTCTGATATGGAACATAATCGACGCACTATTAGTAAAGCGGTGGCAAAGAAACTCAGCCGGATTTTCGGGGTTCCCGTGGAACGGTTTATTTATGGGATTTCGAGCTGAGATTTGATACCGTATGGCCCCTGTGCAAGAAGTTATCCCACGCGATAGCGCTTTACAGCCTCCTCGTTGAGATCTATTCCTATCCCCGGCTCTTCA
>JAUUVE010000084.1 GCA_030589715.1 Desulfobacteraceae bacterium
CAAGAAAAACCCAACAACACAAAACTAAGCCCTGCTGTTTAAATTGAAATTCTGACATTAAGATGATTTTTAGGTATACCACATTCCGGAGGACAACATGGGCAGCAAGAGAATTATTATTACCATTTCGGAAGAAGAAAAGACATGGCTGCAGGCTTACAGTAAGGCTTTCAATATATCTGTTGCGGAGGTGATTCGGCAAGGGATAAAAAGATTAAGAGAGAGCCATGGATCTGAGGCTTACAATAAGCTTGTTGAAAATACCCGGGGCATATGGAAACAGGGTGACGGACTGAAATTCCAGATGGGTGTTCGGTCAGAGTGGGAATAGAAATGATTGAGCGTTTGATTGATTCAGTGATTCTGATTGATCACCTGAATGGAATAGATAAAGCCACTCAATTTGTTCTTAGTCTCGACCCTAACAAGACAGCCATATCAGTAATTACCCGGACGGAAATCCTTGTAGGTATAGGTGAAGATGAAGAGGAATTGGTAAAGGCATTTCTGGACCAATATCATCTTTTGATCATTGACAGGGAAATCTCTGATCTATCCGCCACGTTAAGGAAAAAACATGGATGGAAATTACCGGACTCCTATCAGGCGGCATTATCCCTGCATCACAACATGAAGTTAACGACAAGAAATATAAAAGATTTTGATCCGAAAAAACACGATTTTGTAGAGGTCCCCTATTCCATATAGTCAAATCCCGCGGCATGCGATTTCTTCAACCATGTCAACAATCTCCCAAATTCCTAAAATGGTAAAGCCCCCGTTGTTTCACACATAACCCGGCATGTGGTGCCGATTTGCTCTTAGCAGCTCACAATTGTGTTCTTAGAAACGTTAGTTTCATGTCAAAATCGCCTTTCTAAGCAAAAAATATAAGCAATATTTATAACCTTTTATTGCAATATCAAACGATTACCTTGGTCCGACCCCGGACACACCCGTTTCTGACTCGACCTAGTCATAATACCCGATAACCCATCGCTTTCTCAGTAGATTTGGGATATCTCAATCTCGATACCAATAATTCTCTGTTTTCACCGGGTTAGGGAAACTCGCAACATAATAGCAGATATCGCAGGTTGACATAGCATCAAAACTTCCCCGTCACTCTATGTATCGAGTGGAGCACTCGGAATTTTGTCGGTACTCTTGTGTTGCCACTGCGGTCCCTATGGTTTTTCTTGATTGAGTCTTCGATATTGAGAGTTATGCAAACTGTGTACGAATGTCAACCCGGATTCAACACTACAACTCTAAGTTTGACCTTTGGGCCAATCCAACCCTCAAATCAAAAGTAACCGTCAAAACAAATAATAAGGATAGACTTGACAACAAAAAGGTAGAGCGTCTATTTATAAACAATGTGTCACGGTTTTGGCCGCCACCCGGTATAAAATCCGGGCATGAACCATTAACCCCTAATAAGGAGGAAGCGATGCAGATTCTGAAAGTCAACATGACAGAAGACAAAATTGAGTCGATGCCCGTGCCCGAAGGCAAGGCCCTTGGGGGCCGGGGAATGATCGACTACCTGATGACGGAGTACGGTTCGGCCACGGCCCATCCCCTCTCCCCCGAGGCGCTATTTGTGGCAGCGATTGGGGTCCTGGGCGGAAGCGCCGCGCCCAACGCCCATCGAATTTCGGTGGGCGGGAAGAGCCCGTTAACAGGAGGTATCAAGGAGGCCAATGCCGGAGGGGTTGCCGGGCAAAAGCTCGGCCGCCTGGGTATCCAGGCCATGATGGTTGACGGGAAGTCCGATGAATGGAAGGTCCTAAAGCTGAACGCTGAAGGGGCAAGCCTTGAACCTGCCGGGGACATCGTGGGCATGAAAAACTATGCCGCATGCGATAAGCTCCGCGAACGCTATGGGGATAAGATCGGCATTATGATCATCGGTCGCGCGGGAGAGATGAAGATGTGCAACTCGAGCGTGGCGGTCACGGATCCCGAAGGCAGACCTGCCCGCCACTGCGGCCGGGGAGGGGTCGGAGCCATCATGGGTGCCAAGGGCCTTAAGGCAGTTGTGATCGATGACACTGACGGTGAACTGCGTAAACCTGTAAGCGAAGAGGCCTTTAAGGCCGCGGTCAAGGAATGTGCGGAAGCGATCCGCACTGGGGATTTTACCGAGGCGTTTCATACCTTCGGGACTCCCATGTTTATTGATGGGGACAATGAACGCGGTAGTCTGCCAACTTACAACCATCGGCAAGGTTCCTTTGAGGATGAGAAGCGGAATAAGATCAATGCCAATGCGATCCAGGAGACAAACAAGGCCAGGGTTGGTAATACGGGGTGTGGCCATACCTGTATGCCGGGCTGTGTCATCCAGTGTTCTCCCATATTTTATGACAAGGGCGGCAGCTACGTCACCAGCGGGTTCGAATACGAGACCATAGCGATGCTTGGACCCAACCTGGGAGTCGATGATCTGGATGCAATTGCCAGGATGGACCGGGCCTGTGATGAATACGGCCTCGACACCATTGAAACCGGCTGTACCATTGGACTCTTAAACGACGCCGGGCTTTTTGAATTTGGGGATGCGGCCAGGGCCGAGGCCCTTATCGAGGAGATTGCAGAGGCAACCGATTTGGGCCGGATTATTGGAAGCGGAACGGCCAATGCGGCAAAGGTCCTGGGCATCGATCGAGTCCCGGCCGTCAAGGGTCAGGGGATCCCGGCCCATGCGGCCCGTACTTCCAAAGGATGGGCCATTGCTTACACATCGAACCCCCAGGGTGCCGACCATACTGCCGGCGTTGTCCTGGATGAGCCCCTCTCCAAAGAGGGGCAGGTAGAAAGGGGCCGGCAGTCACAGATTCTCATGGCGGCATTCGACTGCACAGGTCTTTGCATGTTCACCTTTTTGAATGAGGCCTCTGGAATCCTCACATCCATGATCAATGCCCTTATAGGGACGAATCTGTCTGAGGACGATTATGTGCAAATGGGGAAAGATATACTGAAGCAGGAGAGGGCCTTCAACCTCAAGGCGGGTATCGGGCCGGAAGCGGACAGGCTGCCAGACTGGATGAGGACGGAGCCTCTGCCGCCCACCAATGAGGTATTCGATGTCCCGCAGGAAGAGATTGATGATTTTTGGAATTTCTAGGACTCAAAGGAGTTAGGAGCATTCTCTGAATACCCCACGCATATGTAGATGTTCCAGTCCCCTAGGTCCTAGGTCGCGCCAGGTCCCGATCAAGGAAGGGACGTCTAAGGATTTCCTTCCTTGACGGGTGGCGGGCCTTATCTTATATTGGCCGAGAGAAAAAGAGGGAAATAGGTTATGATGATAGAGTTACAGGTCGCTTCCGTTCTCCGTCAAAAAGTCCCGCCTTCTGACAAAAATCTGGGTGGCGACAAATGGGAGGTACCGGAAGAGACCAGCGTGGCCGGCGTATTGGAAATGCTGAACCTGACCAACATTCCTGCCATCTTAGTACTCAACGGCCGTCAGGGAAATAAAGACGCGATCTTGAAAGAGAATGATGTATTGAAGATTTTTTCAGCGGTCAGTGGTGGCTGATTCTTAACCCATATTGGACCCGTATCCGGATGCCTCGAGACATATAGGCCCCTGGACTTTCAGGCTTTCCGCGGTTCAGAGTGTGACTGATAATTGTCGTAGGATTCTTTGATAATCTCAAGGGAATGGAGCACCTTGTAAGGGGTGAGTTGATTAAACTGGAGCCTGCAACTGAGGCAATCCGTGGCGATCACCTCGGGGTCAATCCTCTTTAGTTTTGCGATCAACCTGCCAGAAATCTTTATGGACAAGGGGTGAAAACATTTCTTGAAGCCCATGATGCCCCCGCTTCCACAACAGTATATCTCATCAATAGCCTCTAAAGACAACCCGTGGATCAACCGCAAGAGATGATAATAAGGTTTCCCAATTTTTTGCTCCCTCAGGTGGCAGGGGGGATAATAGGCCACCCTGGCCGATAAAGGCCCCAGCCTCGTGTCAAATTCGCCGTCAGAATGAAGCTTTAGTAGATATTCCCCCGCATCATAGGTGTTTTCAGCCACCGTGATCCGCTTCTTGGCGCTAATAGAGGAAAAGTAGCCATCGTCCCTTAAATAAGTATTGAGAAACTCCACCCAGACCAAACTAAAACCATCGTGGACAGTGGAAAGGATGGGACCGCCCCTTGGCAACTTTAGAAAACCACCATCCGATACGACTAATGAATCCGTATATTCAGGGGAATGATAGGCCCCTGCTTTCAGGATACATTTAAGAAAGTATCCACATGTGGGGCAGGAGCAGACGATATCATATCCCTCTGCCACGGCCTCCATTAAACGGGGCAAATTGTATTTTACAAATTCCATGGTCAATTTTGTGTCTCCCTCAAGGAAGGCGGGCATACCGCAGCATTTCTGTTCGGGATAATAGACTTCAATACCGTTCATTTCAAACACTTTAACAAATGCCTTGGCCACTTCGGGAAAAAAGAACTTGGCGGTGCAACCGGCAAAATATGCGACCTTTCTCTCTTGTTCGGTCCCCGGCCCTATATTCGCCTTTCGCCTGCTGACCCATTTTGGGAAGTTTTCCTTGGGAAATTTGGGAAATTTACGCGCCCGATGAAGCCCGGCCACCCTTTCTATCCAACCTCTTGTGACCCCGTTCTGCAGGAAAAAATTGCTCAATATTGGGAGGGTTCCTCCCACTTTCCCAATACGATCAACGTTTTCGATTGCCCGGATTTTAAACCCCAACCCGTATTTTTCCCCATACTCGGTCTTGGCACTGAGCAGGGCCTGACGAATATTAAGGCAGGGACACAGTGCACAAAAGTTACACAGGTCAACCAAATTTCTCAGTTCACCTGTACTGATCTTCTCACCCCTCTCCCTCTCTTTGTCGTACAGCCTGAAAATTTCGGGAAACACGAGGCAGGAATTACCCAGTAGATCCCTGCAGACATCGCAACCACCACAATAGTTAATCTCGTATCTGAGTTTATCCTCAGAGTTCATTTATCCCTCATAGCCACAATATTTAAACCATACATAGAATAGTAGAATAGGGGACGTTGCTGACTAATATGACTTATTCCCTCTGGCCCGGGTCTTGACAATGGCGAAGTCGACACCCCAAGCTGTCACGCTGTTTCCGCCCACCATGATGCAGGTTAAGAAACAATTGATCAACGGGGGACTCGGATACAAATTCTTGAAGGCTCCCCGCCCTTGAAGAAGAAGGATGCCCCTTAGAATTGCCCTAACTCACCATAAACAAACAAAAAATTCCACTAAATTCTATTGAATTGTTCCTTTTTTGTCAAACTTCTCAATTATAAATTTACCCAAGAGAATAAACTTATCTTATACAAAAGGAATCACAGAAGTTGAAAAAAACCTGTAATCGCAGCATGCTTGACACAGACTCATCTATACCCTATGCTTCCCCGACCAGGAAAGTGGTGGCCACTGGTCGCTAGCTGAGAGAACTAATAATGATGCACCTGTAAAAAGTGCTTTTTACAGGTAATTGCGAATTTAGGGATTCAGACCACGGTGAAATCGAAAACAAAAAAGGCATTTCACGGGGTAAAAATTACGAATTATTTTAAATAGTGCTTTGCAAAACGTTACTCGAATTCCCGAGGTTTCTGACTTTTTACGAAACCATCAATAATAAAGGAGGAAAAGACGTTGCCGCTGAATGAATTTCAGAGAGAAATACTCTCAGAACTATCAAGAGACGAATTACTCGATTTTATTGATATGTTCCAGAAGAACTGGTGGAATCTCCAAAACAACTACATACTGTATATCAACAATGAGTATGGAGAAGAAGCGGCAGTAAAGGCCGATGCCCACTGCTTCCCTGCCAACGCAAAGGTCCAGATGTATCGTTTGAGAAAGATGTTCGGGCTGAAGGACGACCTCAAGTCGCTCAGGGACGCAATGATCCTCTCAACAATCTGGGCCAATGGCGACTACCAAATAGAGGACGTTGATGAAAAGAGATTCAGGATCAAGGTTACCAATTGTTACCAACAGGTAAGAAGGCTTGAAGACGACATCGGAGAGTTCGCCTGCAAACCGGCGGGTCTGGCAATTTGCGAGGCAGCGGCCCAGGTGATCAACCCGGCCGCACAGGTGGCATGTCTTGTCTGTCCGCCAGACGATCACCCCAAGGATGTCTGGTGCGAATGGGAGTTTGAGATACCCGAATAGGTTATAGTCTTACGGAAAAACATTTTGGGGTTATCATTATCTGAAATGGATTCATGGGTAAGGAACGCAGCACAACTGATACTTGAAACTCGAAACTTGGAGATATATTGATACATTTAGATGCGTGATCCAGTTTCCAGTTTCTCTCAGCGAGAGCAGCTAGGCCTCCTTGAAATTTGTCCCAAGAAAACCCAAAAAGCATATGTTAAGGCCTATAGGATAGCCAAGACACTCCTCACATGACCGGCCCTATCTGCCACGGGACGAACTCGTTGTCTCCAAGGCCCAGCTCCTCACTCTTGGTCTTTTTGCCGGAGGCGGTCTCCAGGATCATCCGGAAGATAATCTCACCCATTTCCCGAACCGAGGCCTCCCCATCCACGATGCGGCCGCAATTGATGTCCATATCGCCGCTCAAGTTTCGATACATCTCTGTATTTGATGCCAGCTTGATCGCCGGGACCGGCTTGAAACCACAGACAGTACCGCGTCCTGTTGTAAAACATACGACATTTGCTCCACCCGCAATCATCCCTGTTACGGAAACAGGGTCATAACCGGGGGTGTCCATAAAGACAAGACCCTTTGCCGAGACCGGCTCTGCATACCCGTAAACATCCACCAGGTTGGTACTACCTCCCTTGGATGATGCACCCAGAGATTTTTCAAGTATGGTGGTCAAACCTCCTGCCTTGTTACCCGGGGATGGATTGTTGTTTATTTTTCCGCCCTGGCTTGTGGTGTATTCTTCCCACCATCGAATGAGTCGAACCAATTTCTCACCCACCTCGGGGCTCGCGGCCCGTCGGGTGAGGAGGTGTTCAGCCCCATATATCTCCGGTGTCTCGCTCAGAATGGCGGTGCCTCCGTGGCGTACCAGGAGATCTACGGCCGCTCCAAGGGCAGGATTGGCCGATATACCGGAGAAGGCATCAGATCCCCCGCATTCCAGACCCAATATGATATGACCGGCCGACAAAGGGCGTCTCTTAACCTGGTTGGCCCCGGGGAGCATCTCGTGCACGGCCTCGATGCCGTGTTTTACGGTTTTTCGGGTCCCTCCGGAGCCTTGGATCTCTATGGTGCGTAAGGATGGACCCCCCTTGAGACCCATGTTGCCCATAAGGCAATCTACGTAGTTTACCTCGCAGCCAAGCCCCACAATGAGGATGCCTGCAAAGTTGGGGTGTTGGGCATATCCTGCCAGGATACGTTGGAGCAGACGGATTCCCTCACCATCTGATCCCTGGCCACAGCCCGATCCATGTCCAAGTGAGACCACACCATCCACATTGGGGAACTCGGCCAAGATGTCAGGCCTGAATGAGTCTGCGATGAAGCGGGCAACACTGGCCGAGCAATTTGCTGTGCTTAAGACGCCGATATAATTCCTGGTACCGACTCGTCCGTCTTCTCGCACAAAGCCCTCAAATGTGGCCCGGTCTTCTTCCTTAACGAACTGCGTCGGCCGAGTGTCCTTGCTTATGGCGTAGTCTCTAACGAACTCCAGGATCTCCGCGTTGTGGGTGTGGACGTGATAGCCCGGCTCCAGGGTCTTGG
>JAUUVE010000256.1 GCA_030589715.1 Desulfobacteraceae bacterium
TACACCTCAATCAAGTGACCTCCCATTTGCTATTTGGCCCAAACACTTTACTAGCAAGGGGATCAGCATGAGACCCATGGCCTTTGTTCGGCTTGGCATAAGCTGTGCAGTATGAGAAAGGTATCGAGAGGCCAGACCACGCCCTGCGGAAGAAAGATCGCTGCGATCTGGGGCCTCATGGGAGAGGCAGACGATATTCTTGCCAGCTATCTGGACGGTCAGGTCTTCTCGGGAATGGGGCCTTGTCCTAGAAGAAACAGACGTTGTCGAATGAGGCGAAGAGGAAATCTATAGAAAGGAAGGAGGTGTGAGCTATGCCAGGATTTGATGCAACAGGCCCTATGGGGATGGGGCCAATGACCGGAGGGGGCAGGGGTTTGTGTAACCCTTCCGCCCTCTATGGTAGACTGCATTTTTCTGGGGGTGTTGGGCCTGGGCCCGGATGGGGTCGGGGCAGAGGCCGGGGCTATCGTCACAGGTACTGGGCTACAGGGCTGCCTGGATGGATGAGATTCGGACCGGTGGGTCCATCGGGCTACCCAGGTGGTTACCAATGGGGCTATCCACCTGTATCCCCATATACCAGGGAGCAGGAGACGGAGTTCCTCAAGGATCAGGCAGCGGCCCTGAAGGAGGAGCTCGATGCCATTGACAGCCGGCTTCGGGATCTCGAATCCCAAGGCCAGGGGTCCGAGTAAGGGCGTGGGGGGAAGTGATTCTTTATGGGAATCAGGATAACCGTTCTTTGTGAAAATAGCGTCGGGGATATCAGGGGGTTGGGCGAACATGGATTTTCTGCCCTTATCGAGACATCAGGGGGTCATTACCTCTTCGATACGGGAGGTGGCCATACGATCCTTTCCAATGCCTTAGAATTCGGAGAGGATTTGAAAGGACTCAAGAAGGTCTGCTTAAGTCACGGGCACCATGACCATACGGGAGGCCTCCCCCTTGTCTTTCAAAGAGCGGGAGCAATCGATGTTTATGCCCATCCCGATATATTCCAGGAACGAATTGCCGTCTTGAAGAGGGGGGAGGAGGAGATCAGGCGATTCGTTGGCCTTCCATATAGGCGGGCCTATCTCGAATTTCTGGGTGCCAGGTTTGTTCTCGAAAGGGGCTTTCAGGATTTGGAGAGAGGTATTTTCCTGACCGGAGAGGTTCCGCGGAGGACTTCCTTCGAGGGATCGGATTCAAGACTCCTTGCCCTGAAGAACGGAGACTACCGGATCGACGAGTTCAAGGACGATCAATCCATGGTCCTCGATACCCCCAAGGGACTCGTCGTGATCTTTGGCTGTGCTCATGCGGGGATGGTCAATACCCTGAGATACGCAATGGAGAGGGTGGGCAAAGGGAGGATCCATGCCATCCTCGGTGGGACTCACCTGGCCTTTCTGGGGGAGGAACAGCTGGAGGCCTCCATCAAGACATTAAAAGAGTTGTCCGTGGAGAAGATAGGGGTCTCTCACTGTACTGGGTTAAGGGCCGCACCGAGGTTGGCCCATGAGTTCGGGGATCGGTTTTTCTTCGCTTCCGTCGGTACAGTCCTGGAGGTATGAAGGGAGGGTAAGAAAGCAGATTTAGAAGGGAAGGATGCCTTTTAACCTTGTAATGAGGCGTATGGTTTATAGGAGGAGAAAATGGCCCTAAGATCTGCACAGGAATATATTGAGGGCATTGGGAAGATCCATTCAAAGATCTACCTCGGGGGGGAGAGAGTTACAGATGTCTTAGATCATCCCACAACCAAAACGGTGATTCAGGCCAATGCAAAGGTCTACGAACTCAGCCAAGACCCCGAATACAGGGAGATTATGACAGCTAAGTCCCATTTAACCGGAGAGGTCATTAGCCGGAACCTCCACATATGCCAAAATACCAAAGACTTGGAGATGAGAGCCGAAATGGCCCTTCTTACGAGTCAAAAACTGGGGACCTGCAATTATCGGTGTCCTGGTTGCGATGTTCTCAATGGCTTGGCGAGCATTATCTACGAGATCGACAAAGATCTGGGAACAGAATATTACAAGAGGCTCATGGACTTTACAAGATACCTTCAGAAAAACGACCTGGCTATGAGCGGTGGGGTTACAGATACAAAAGGGGACAGAGGCAAAAGGCCTCTTCAGCAGGACCCAGATATGTTCCTTCACATCGTTGAGAAGAAATCGGACGGGATCATGGTGCGGGGGGCCAAACAACATCAGAGTGGGGCCTATGCCTCTGACGAGACCCTCGTGATGCCGACCCTTGCCTATCGTGAGGGCGAAGAGGATTATGCCGTCGCATTTGCTGTGGCCAATGGCACAGAGGGTGTGACTTTTATCTGCCAGTACAACCCCTATACCGTCGAGAGAAATACAGAAGCCGACATCCACCAGCTCGGGAATCCCATTTATGGGCAACGCGAGACATCTCTCGTTATTTTTGACGATGTATTCATACCTTGGGAGAGGGTATTCATGTGCGGAGAGGTCCATTACACACAAAGAGCCGTTATGCGCTTTGCAAAGATGCATCGAATGAACTGCGGAGGAGCCTGCAAGGTCGGATTTGCCGATCTGATCATAGGGGCGACCAGAATGATGGCAGAGTTTACCGGACTGGCCGAGATACCCCATATCATCACCAAGTTGACCCGCATGGCCCAGATCAGTGAGACATCCCATGCCTGTGCCATCGCAGCCGCCCACAAGGGGGTAGAGGAACCCGAAGGGTCGGGAATCTTTCTCCCGGATGACCTCTTTGGTAATGTGGCCAAATTGAACACCTGTTATGGGTTCTGGGAGATCATGGCCCTTGCTGGCGATATTGCAGGAGGACTTCCTGTAACCATGCCCTCTGAGAAGGATCTGGATAATCCTGAGATAGGACCCTATATAGAAAAGTACCTGAAGTCCGCCGTCTCCGCAAGAAAGCGGATGCGCCTTGCGAAATTCATCCAGAATTGGGTGGCAGGTCTTCACGGCGTGGGCACCTGGCAGGGAGCAGGCTCCGCCGAGGCCCAGATGCTAACCCTTCACAGGATCTTTGATTTCGAATCCAGAAAAGCCATGGCCAAGGAGTTGGCAGGTCTATAGGAGGTTCGAAGGGCACGGTAGGCCATGGATAGGCCTTGTAGTTAGGTCGTCCCGATTTTTTTGGTGATCCTGCATTTTTCGGGACTGCCGTGCAAAAGAAGATTTTATAGATGAGGAGGTAATGATGAAAGTAGCCGTTTCTTCAACAGGATCGGATCTGGATGCCCAGGTCGATCCAAGATTTGGCAGGTGTGCATGTTTCTTAATTGTTAACCCAGATGATATGACCTTTGATGCCTTTGAAAATGAGAGTATATCCCTCGGTGGAGGTGCAGGCATTCAGTCGGCCCAATTTGTTGCCTCCAAAGGGGCTACTGTAGTTATAACCGGAAATGTCGGCCCCAATGCTGTTAGAACCCTGAATGCAGCCGGCCTTGAGGTGATTGTTGGTGTGGGTGGTCCAATTAGAGACGCGATTGAGAGATATAAAAGGGGGGAGCTATCACCCACTGATCAGGCCAGTGTCCCGGGTCACTTTGGGATGGGCATGGGAGGAGGCCAAAGTCCCTCTCCAGGTGCAGGCATGGGCATGGGTCGCGGCATGGGCATGGGCAAAGGAATGGGTCGGGGCATGGGCAGAGGCATTGGCAGGGGGCGTGGAATGTGCATGGGTATGCAAGGAGGATATGCACCAAAACAAGCTACATCTGCCTCATCCCCTGATCAGGAGGTCGGTGCGCTTAAGGAGGAGGCAAAGGCTCTGGAGGATCAACTTGGTTCGATTCTGGCCCGGATAAAGGATCTGGAAGAAAGATAAAGGTAAGACACTAAAGGCTATGGGCACAATTGCCATACCGACATGGAATGGTAGGGTTTCGCCCTAAGATTTTCGAGGGGGGAAAGATACTATAATGTCACAAGAAAAAGGGATAATAAATCAAGGACCTGAAAGCCAAAAGGCCATGATGGATGCCCAGGATGCGGAGATAAAGGAAAAACTCAAGGGGTTTAAAAACAAACTATTGGTGATGAGCGGGAAAGGCGGTGTTGGTAAAAGCACCATCGCTGCCTATCTTGCAGTTGGACTCGCCAAAAAAGATTATCAGGTTGGCTTAATGGATGTGGACTTACATGGTCCCAGCATTCCAAGACTCCTTGGCCTAAGGGGGAACATACAACCATCGGCTGAAAGCAAAAAAGGGATTCCGCTCAAGTACCTGCCAAATATGGAGGTCATGTCCATAGAGTCCCTCCTTGGAGACAAGGATA
>JAUUVE010000224.1 GCA_030589715.1 Desulfobacteraceae bacterium
AATTCCAAAATCTTTACCACGTTAAATACGTTTTTGCATTTATTTAACCACGCCCTGAAATCCTAAATTGATTCATAAGCGCAAAATCCAGGAAATACCGGAACAATTTCTGCTCGTAAAGAGCGCAAATTTGGTTATAAGGTACTAAAGACAATGATAAATCGCTTATCTCCCGCAGATGCTTTCGAATAAAGAGTAATAAACCCTTTTCCAGTCTCGAGACTCCCTCGTCAGTCACTTCAAAAAAGGCCTTTCGCCCATTGTTTCATCTGCTTCTGAGTAGTTTACTCCGTCATCCATATGGGCCCGTCAGTTGCCTCACCTCTTTCGAGGGCATCCTCCACGATACGCTCGATCAATTCAGGATCCACGTCCGTTCCACCAATCCCCGCAAGATATCCCTGTATCTGATGCCGCACCGGGCTATGGGTTAGGGCGGCTTTCAGCTCGGAACAAAAGATCCCTTCCCGGCCCAGAGAAATGTTCCGGTCAATGACCGCGATCTTAGGTACGCCATCAAGGATTTCGCGAAGCGCTTGGGTGGGGAACGGTCTGAAAACCCTGATCTTCACCAACCCGATCTTGTAGCCTTTCTCCCGCAGTAGAGCCAGTGTCGCCCTTGCCGTCGAAGTAATGGTTGCAGTCGTTACAAGAACCAGGTCAGCGTCCTCCATATCCACCGCCTCAACGAGACCATATCCCCGGCCAAAAGTTCGGGCAAACTCATTGTCCACATCCTCGATGACTTCTAAGGACAACTCCATGGCCTCCTGGCTAAGACGCTGGAAATCACGGTATTGCTTTTGGCTCACTACGGCCAGAGCAAATCCAGGGTTATCCACGTCAAAACGCCTCGGGATATTCACCGGAGGCAGAAAACGATCCACCAGCGCCTGATCGGGCACATCCATCGGTTCCATGAAGTGAGAAATATAGTGTGCCTCCAGAACAACCATACAAGGGAGCAGGACCTTTTCTGCGATACGAAAGGCCTGAATCACCGAGTCCAGAGCTTCCTGGTTGTCTTCACAATAGATCTGTATCCATCCGGTGTCCCGCTGGGAGAGGCTGTCCGTCTGGTCGCTCCAGAATGCCCAGGGCGCTGCCAGGGTCCTGTTAACGTTTGCCATAACTACGGGTGCCCGGCACCCCGATGCAAAATGAAGCATCTCATGCATGAGCGCGAGCCCTTGTGACGATGTAGCTGTAAAGGTCCGGGCACCGGTCAATGAGGCGGACAAACATGCTGCCATTGCCGAATGTTCCGATTCTACCCGCATCATGATCCCGCCAAGTTCATCGTTCGCTTCCCAATCCGACAACTTTTCATAGATAGGCGTCTGGGGAGTAATCGGGTAGGCCGCCACAATTTGCGTTCGGCAGAGCCTCACGGCCTCCGCCACTGCGTGATTTCCTGATATAAACTTTTTCATATCCCCTCGCCCATGTTCATCACGCCCCGGGGGCAGACCGCCTCGCACACGGCGCACCCTTTACAGTGATCTGAATCGGCAGTATAGGCACGGTGCTCTCCTCCCGGCGGTATGATGCTCACCTCGGGACAGTAGATGAAACAGCGATCACATTCTGTACAGACGCCACAAAAAAAACACCGCTGTGCCGCCCGCACCGCCTCATCGGCGTCTATGGGGAGGTTAATCTCCTCAAAACCTTTCAGGCGCAGCTGCGGATCGCGACGTGGCAACGTTGTCGGCGGCTGGTGATCCAGAAACAGGGGCTCAAGATCTTCGAACCTGACCACCTTTCCTGGATCCCAATCCCTGCGTTTATGAAATAGCGCATGGATGGAAAACGAAGGACCTCCTCCGAGGCGGACCTTTTCTTCTGCTTCCGCAAAGGGCTTTCCCATGGTCTGGAGATGGATGGCAAGGGCCGCCCGCTTTCCTGCTCCAATGGCCTCCACCACTGAACCGGGCGTTTTTATAAAATCCCCTCCTGCGAAAACCCCCCGAGCTGAAGTCTCCATGGTGCCGGCGTCCACAAGGATGGCCCTTCCCAGATCTCCGTCTATTAGACCGTTTTCTTTAAAGAAAGACGGGTCTGGCGCCTGACCGATCGCAACGATAACCTTATCCGCATCCCGGATCAGGGTCTCGGATTCATCAAAACCGGGATCAAAATTCCCCTCCTTGTTGAACACGGAAGTGCATTTCACAAATTCAACCCCCGCCAGGCATCCATCCTCCTCAAGAAGGATGCATTTCGGCCCCCACCCGTTGTGGAACAGGATGCCCTCCTCCAGGGCATCCTCACACTCCCTCTCATGGGCCGGCATTTGCACCGGTTGTTCGAGACATACCAAATCCACATGATCCGCACCCAGTTTACTGGCGGTTAGGGCGGCATCAATGGCAACGTTTCCCCCACCGATCACCACCACTTTCCCCCGGAGGGCCTCAAACCCATCCCGTCGAACGTCCCTGAGAAAGTCAACACCAAGACTCACCGCCGGGAGCTCTATCCCGGGGATGTCAACACTCAGGGTTTTCTGTGCACCCGCTGCAATAAAAACAGCTTCGTGTTTACTTCGGAGTTCTGCGAGCTTTTCCGCATCAACAAGGTTACCTGTATGTATCTGGATCCCCAGGGAGAAGATGTGCTCCAGGTCCCCTTCCAGTACGTCCTGCGGAAGCCGGTATTGGGGTATCCCCCAACGGAGCAATCCTCCCGGTTCGTCTTCTGCCTCCCAGAGAGTTACCGGATGACCCATTCTTGCCAAATGATAGGCGGCTGAAAGTCCTGCGGGGCCGGAACCAATAACGGCTACCGGATGACCGTTGCCATCTTTTGTCAGAAGCTGTGGTTGAGCCTTGCCCAATTCTGATGCCGCGCGTTCCAATGCACGGATTTGAACAGCTTCGTCCCACTGCCCGCGATTGCAATCGGGTTGGCAGGGGTGGTAGCATACCCTTCCACAAACCCCGGGAAGCGCACTTTCTTCAAGAAACACACTCAATGCACCGTCAAAATCCCCCTGTGAAACCTTATAGAGGGCTTCAGTGATATTGTTTCCAGCAGGACAGGATACACGACAGGTTGAAACCTTTTCCCGATGCTCCGGTCGACGAACGCTCCAGGTGCCTGTCTTAAATACTTCCGTAGAGGAGCGGGAGATGGGAATTATCTTTTCGGGGTCAATACATTCTAAATTAGTCAATTCAGTCCTCTCCATTAGGTATGATCAGTTCGCCGTACCCCTGGCGTGCTGCTTCCACGTTTGCTTCCTTTTTGGCAGGAACCATTTCTTCTATGGCAGATATAAGATGGTCCATTGACAAGTGATTCGAAAAACGACAGTAGGCCCCAAGAATTGTCGTATTAATCACGTGACCAAGACCCAGCTTCTGGGCGATGACCGGGGCATCAACAAGACCCAGTGTGTATCCGGACAGCCCTTCAAAATCCGAAATTGATTGACCCGTGCTAATCAGAATTTTCCCCCCCGGACGCATCAGGCCTCGAATCTCCTCAACATTGATCAGTATCGGATCAAAGTAAAGGAGTTCGTCAGGCTGTTTGATGTCGCACTTCAGGAGGATTTTTTCCCTATCCACCCGGAGAAAGCTAACTACCGGGGCTCCCCGACGCTCTCCTCCGAACAGTGAATAACACTGGGGATACATGCCGGCCTTGAAATACCCAAGACCAAGCATCTGCGAAGCCATGACAATCCCTTGTCCACCTCGGCCGTAGAATTTGATCTCATTCATATTCTATTCCAGATGCTGTGCGGTTTTCCCATCGATTCCGAAGGCATAGCGCCGGATATCCTTTTTGGACTGCTCCAGATGTGCCCGAATGGCTTCTCCGACGTTTTGGATGTCCTTACGTTTAATGCAATCCATTATCCGTTTATGTCCTCTAATAGCCCGAAGCACATTTTCTTCGCTGAATATACTCTCAATACGGTATCGAAGCATATGCCGGCGCAGCATTTGGCAGAGTTCAAGAAGGCGTTTGCTCCCGCTGGCGCGGGCTAAAATCTCATGAAATTCAGCGTCGAGTTCTACAAAAGCCCTTGGGTTCCCCTCTCTGACCTCATCTTCCGAAAGCCTCAGGTTCTTCTCCAGATCCTTAAGCTGTCTCGGTGTCATGCGCTGTATAGCCCAGCGAGTTGCCAGGGTTTCATTGACTGTACGGATTTCACAGATCTCTTCAACTTCATCCCATTCAAGTGCTTTCACCCGGTACCCGACCCGGGGGATGGACTCCAGAAGTCCCTCCCTTTCCATCATATGAAGCGCTTCCCGGACAGGTGTTCTAGAAGTTTTGATCTGGTTGGCCAGACGGGTCTCAACCATATGTTCACCCGGCACAATACGACCGTTGAGGATATCGTTTCTTATGGCAGTATAGACCTTTTGTCGGATGGAAGGCTGTCCTCTGATGGACAGCTTAGTTATTTTTGCCAAGAATCTTTCACCTCATTAAAAAAGGCTTAATAAACGATAACTCTTTGTAAATTAAATTGATTTCATACTTCAAATTGCATATTGTACCCTAGTTTTAGACAATGAAAAAACTTTGTCAAGAAAAAACAATCTCCCATGAACCCAAGTCAAGAGACAAGTGGTGGAAGGGGTCAAATCTGCTGTTGACTCATCTGTAATTCCTCTTCCAGTTGCTCCACACGCTTTCTTGGTTTCCGATTCCTGGATATCTCACTTTCCATCCTCTGTATCACACTGCTTAC
>JAUUVE010000110.1 GCA_030589715.1 Desulfobacteraceae bacterium
ATCAGCCACGCTGCGACTACAGGTTTAGAGAGCGCCTGAAAGAAATGGCCGAACCCCACGGTACCGGAGTTCATTGAGAACTTGCACCGCACAGTTCGAAATTTTTCGATGGACTAGGGGGAGTAATGTGGGAAGATTGATTTATGTTGGTTGGAGAATCTCAGAATGTTGAATAGATCTGTCTATGCGAGCGTGGGGAAAAAAGAGAATACAACGGGCATCGCGAAACGCGTTGCACACATCAGTGTGTCTGCTATCAAACAGATGCCTGTCTTGGCGAGCAAAGTAGCGGGATGTGTTTCTCTCGGCCAGGGGATTCCCTCATTTAGCACGCCATCCTTTATTCGGGAAAGCGTTATTGAAGCATTAAGGCACGATGATACCATAGGGAAATACTCTTTGCAGCCAGGACTTCCCGAGCTCAAGGTGGAGATCGCCAAGTACCTTCAACGCGTCAAGGGAGTCACAGTTGATCCTGAAACCGAGCTGTTTGTGAGCTGTGGCGCGATGGAAGCGCTTGCCGGCGCGATTGCCACAGTCATTGAAAAGGGAGATGAAGTTCTAATCCCCTCCCCAAATTACTCTTCTCATATTGAGCAGATACTTTTTGCTGAGGGGACACCCGTATTCGTGCCGCTCATTGAAAAGGAGGGATGGCGACTAGACATTGACAGTTTCAGGAATGCAGTCACCCCCAGGACGAAAGCTATCTTACTCTGCAGCCCTATGAACCCCACCGGAGCGGTCTTTGCGGAAGAGGAGCTGAGATCCCTGGCACAGGTCGCAGTAGACCTGAATCTCTTTATGATTGCCGATGAAGCGTATGATTTTCTTGTCTACGATGACCTTCCTCATTTTAGCCCGGCTTCGATTCCTGAGCTCAAGAATAATCTCATCGGCTGCTACAGTTTTTCGAAGATGTACTGCATGACCGGCTGGAGAGTCGGATACATGTATGCAAGCTCCCGGATCATTGACCAGGTTTTGAAAGTTCATGACGCGTTCGCCATTTGTGCGCCGACCATTTCCCAGCATGCCGCATTGGCAGCCCTTCGAGCAACCAACGGGAGGGATGGCGAAGGCGATCGGTTTATTCACCACCTGGTGGCGTCTTTGCAATCAAGGCGCAACGTCACCTGTGATCGTCTCAACACCCTTTCCCATATCTTTTCTTACCAAAAGCCGAAAGGGGCCTACTATGTTTTCCCTCAAATCGTCGTTGAGGGATTGAGTGACATGGAGCTTGCGCTCAAGCTGTTGTATGAAGCGAAAGTCATTACCATCCCGGGAAGCGGGTTTGGCCCCACAGGGCAGGGCCACCTCCGTCTGTCTTTCGGCGCTAGTGAAACGGACATCAATAAGGCCTTTGACAGAATAGAGGAGTGGGCAAGCCGATTCTAAACGTGCTTTTGCAAAGCTGCGGCAAGCAGGCTGGACATGGCTAACATCAAAGAATTGGCCCCTCTTAATAATCATTTTCCTTGACCTGCTCCATATGTTAAATCATAATCCATATCATTGGTTACCTGTAAGTAGGACGACACAGAAGGGATCTTTGTCGCCGGGCAGGCTAGTGATTAATCATTTTTAACGATTTTTAAAAGAGTTAAAGAAAAAATTATGACCGGATTTTTCCCTATTCTTGAACTCAAGGGAAACCCTTACGACATTGGCCTGGCCCACGGTCGGGCCTTGGCCGGGGAGATCAAGGAAAACCTTGACCTTTATTATTCTATGGTACGTGGATTGACCGGCCTGAAACCGGATCAGTGCTTGGGCCACGCCACCCGCTATATAACGACAATCAAAGAGGATGCACTTGTCCTGTTGGAGGAGATGGAGGGCATCGCCCATGGGGCTGAGGTTTCTCTGGAAGAAATTATGTTCCTTAATGCGCGTAGCGAGATAATGTCCATGAAGCCGGCGACAGGAGTTCGGGCCAGCGAATGCACAGCCCTCGGGCTAACGGGAGAGCGGATAACCACCGGCCAACCTGTTTTGGCTCAGAACTGGGACTGGCATGAACGTGTGCGCGGGACATCTGCCATCTTCACTGTCAAACCGACCAATGGTGCCAGGGCGCTATATTTCGCGGAGGCAGGGCAGGTGGGTAAGATCGGTGTCAACGAATATGGTGTAGGCGTTCTGCTCAACATTCTTTTCACCGAAGAAGAAGTGCGCTACGGGTTGCCTGTTCACGTCTTGCTGCGCTTAATCCTGAACTCCCGGGGGACCGCGGAAGCAGTGGCGCTGGTCAAAGGCGCCCGCAGAGCCGGGGGCAGCCATTTCCTTGTGGGAGACGACACCGGCCATATTGTCGGGCTGGAACTGACACCGACCGGGATTGGAGAAATTGAGCCCGAAAATGGCATATTACTTCACACCAATCATTATTGTATTCCGGACTTGGTCCAGAAAGACATCGGACTGCAGCTTTTTGCGGACACTACGCCACGCTTTGACCGTGCTGCGGCCCTGGTCTCTGGGCGCAAGCAATGGGACACCCAGGCCCTTTCAGAAATATTCACCGATCACCAAGACGGCCCGCCCTCTATTTGCCGTCACGCAAACCCCTTGGACCCAGATTACTTGCGTATTGTGAGCATTGCCTCGTGTATCATCGATCTGGCCCAGAGAAAGATGTTGGTCTCCAGCGGGCAGCCCTGTCGGACGACCTATCGCGAGGTTGTTCTCGAATAGAAAAAACGTTTCAGATAATGAAAAGTAGGGTTTATCTTGGTGCGACCCAAATAACAAATAAAGTTCGTCTTTTGACAAATTCCAGGTTAAAACCCAACCCATTCAACCCTGTCCTCTCGGCGGGGAGGCACTCGTGGGACCTCATCCGGGTAACCGATGGGTAGCACGCAAAGCAGCTTCCTATCTTTGACCCCCAATGCGTCGTTTATCTCCTTTTCTTTTCCCAGGATACCATCAGTCCAGGTGGAGCCCAGACCGGCTTCATAGACGGCCAATTGCAGGTTCTGGACAGCCACAGCGGTGCTGTTCGTGTCCCAAGTCTTTCCATCAGGCGCTTTCCCACAATAGGCAAAGATAAAGACAGGAGCGCCGCCATATGTTTCAAAAAACTCCTTGGTCGCTTCTATAATTTTAGGCTTATCGGCAAACACCTTCTCCAAACGAGGCTTAATGTCCTGAAAGGCATCGGCAAATATTCTTTTCATTTCCTCGACCTTCTGGCCGTGGGCCGCGACAAAATACCACTCCTGCCTATTCATGGCTGATGGAGCCCAAGTGGCCAGGTCAAGAATGTCTTCAAGTACCTCTTTAGGTACTGGATCGGGTTTAAATCTCCTAACGCTTCGTCTCCCTTTAATTGCTTCTGATAATTCCATCTTTTCCTCCTTTTTCATTACGGTTCTAACTTTTCAGCTGAATATAGTAACCTGATTATTTACTATGCAAACTATATTAGATCAATGTAAAATCAATTCTCTCAGGGTATAAGATAAAAAGAGTTCGAGATTTTTTATAGTTCTGTTATGAGGTGTTTGAGAGATCGGGCGCGACGTTTCAAACCTATTCGAAAGTGTTTTATAGAAAGAGAATGAAAGGAGGACCCTATGTACAACGTCAAATGCACTGTTAAGTCCATCAAGGGGGATTGCGCGGCCGGATATAAAGTCGGGGATCATTTCTTCATTAAGGATATGGCCATGATCGAGGCGGGGGAACCTAAAGGCATCTGTCTACATGCCCTGACAGCCATGATACCTTACTTGACGGCTTATTGCCGCAAAACAGACGAAAGCGACTGGATCAACATGATCCAGGAACTTCAGTGCCCGGATAGCACAAATTCTGTGGTTTTCGGCCTGGAACGCCAGTAGTTGATAGGGACCCATCTTGAAATGGTCATGTAAACAAAATGGGGTCAGCCCTTGAGATGGGACATCTTGAGATCACAGGCAAGAATGAAGGAGGGACGTAACAAAGAAGAATTCTTGAAGAGATTATTCGCACTTTGTCCTAAGTCAAGGCCTGACCCCTATTACCTGCCCGCCTAGTTCAAGTGAAAAGGAGGTGGGGTCCCTTGGGACTTGACATGAGGGCGTTATTAAAGGATATTCCTGAATGCCATGCAAAAGGCCTGTGTTGCTAATCAGTGCAGGGCCTAACGTAAGAACTGGGAGTACTCATTTCATGAATCAGAAAAAAGACGCCCCTGAAATGCTGAAGACCGTTAGTTTTCAACCGGCTCAAGCCTTTATGGGGGCGGTGAAGGGCGAGGCCCCGGGCGGGAGTTGCTGACCTCAGGGTGGAGGGGCTCAGTTGAGCCTTCCGAGCCTCAATCAGCCCTTTGTAGAGGGGTCGGTGCAGACCCGAGTGGGGGCGGTACCCCAGGTCTCTTCCTCGTTAGCCTGGGCCGACCGCTGGGGGAGTGTTAAGGCGCGCTGGGGTGTGGGCAGAATGCATTATACCATAGACTCTGGGCTCTATGCCCTGGGAAGCCCCGATGGGCATTCCCCGGTCCTTGTTACAGCCAATTATAAGATGAGCTTTGATCGGCTGCGGGAGGCCCTGCCAGGCCGTCAGGCGTGGATCCTGGTGCTGGAGACCGAGGGGATTAATGTCTGGTGTGCGGCAGGGAAGGGGACATTCGGGACGGAGGAACTGGTTCGGCGTATCGCATCCAGTGGGTTAGAGCAGATTGTATCCCATCGGGAACTGATACTTCCCCAGCTGGCAGGACCCGGGGTTGCAGCCCACCAGGTCAAAAAGCTGGCCGGTTTCAAGGTCATCTATGGCCCCATCCGGGCAACGGATTTGCCATCTTTCCTGGACTCAGATCTCAAGGCGAATGCAGAGATGCGACAAAAGACCTTTCCCATTGGGGAGAGGGTTGTTCTCATCCCGGTAGAATTTGTGAGCGCCCTTAAATGGACCCTTCTGATGCTCCCCGTCTTTTTCCTTCTCGGGGGCCTGGGGGGACCCGCTGGATTTTGGTCCAACGCCCTAGACTATGGGCTTTTTGCGGTGTTTGCCCTGTTGGGCGCGTTAGTGGCAGGCTCGGTCTTGACACCCCTCCTCTTGCCATGGCTGCCGGGCCGTGCCTTCTCGCTGAAAGGCCTAGGTATCGGCCTTATAACGGCATTTATATTCACGGCCTTCCGTGCAGGAAATCTTGATGGTTGGCCAGGCCGTTTTGAAATAGTTGGCTGGTTCTTGATGATACCGGCCTTTTCGGCGTATTTGGCTATGAATTTCACGGGGGCCTCCACCTACACATCCCTTTCAGGGGTCAAGAAAGAGATGAAGTGGGCCGTTCCCCTTGAGATTGCAGGAGGTGTCGTTGGATTGTGTTTATGGCTGGGGTCGCGGTTTACGGCTTAGAGGAGTTTAGAGAATGGGACAGTTGACTTATCTCAAGAATGTGGTCACCTTGGAGCTTGACGAGGAAAAATGTGTGGGGTGCGGCATGTGCCTTATAGTCTGCCCGCACGCAGTACTAAGTATGAATAACGGTAATGCCATGATTGAAGACCGGGACCTCTGTATGGAATGTGGGGCCTGCGCCCGAAACTGCCCCACAGAGGCCATCACTGTCCAGGCAGGAGTAGGCTGCGCTGCGGCGGTCATCAACACGGCCTTGGGCCGGGATGCATCTTCATGTTGCTGCGTTATCGAGCCGGCGGAAGACCAGGGGGCTCAGGTTAAGGACCCCAAAGAATCCTCCCAGGCCAGTTGCTGCTAATAGAAGATCGTTGATGGACTGAAAAGGCTATCCCAGGATGAGATAGAACAGATCGTCCTTGAAGAGATCTCAAGGGAGTTGATAGGGCAGAAGAAGATCCTGCTCCCTTACCTTAGAAATGATGACCCGTACTTTACCTGTCGTGAGCTTCAGCGCCCCAAGCCATATGACCCCACCCACAATGATCCCGGAACTAACCTCCCCAGGGCATTTTGGAATAGATTTCCGTTAACTTGTCTCTATACTCCCTGAAAAATTTCTCGTGTCGCCTTTCCCAGCCGGCCAACATATTCAGGGCCTCCCTGGGTGTTCCCTTTGCATTTTCAGCCATCCTTTCATAGAAGTCGCTCAGGTCTTTCTCAATCAACCAGGCCGTGTTAAAGACAGTAACGTCCGGTATCATTGACTCATAGACACATCGCTCCAAGAATTCCGATCTTGTCCGGTCGTCAAAATAGTTGGTGCGGTCCAGAACAAGGTCACCCAGGTCTGAGAGGTCGATCTCCTTTTCCTTGTTCAGGTCCTCAAGGATTGCATTGATAAAGAATATGTGCCGGTCCTCTTCTTCAATTATTCGCTTGAATGCGGTCACGGCGGCTCCGACCCCCATGCGTTGGAGCGAAGTCTCGAAAAAGCTCTTTCCTGTCTTCTCTTGGTTGAGGGCATACTCAAAGACCCTGATCAAATTCTTGTCCTTTGCCATTTTCTCCCTCCTGTTGCTGCTTGGTCAAAAAACAGATATATACAGACTTCATAAGTTATAGCGTATTATGGTGTAATGTTTTGGACACAAAGCGCCGTTGCCAGCCCAGGAGCTGGGTTAAAAGGTTCACGGTTCAGAGGTTGATTCCCCCATGGTATTAACCCAATGGAATCAACGCTTAAGCAAAAAAGCGCGAAGCGCTTAACCCCTGGCCCAGACCTGACTTTGCACTGCCCAATTATAGAAACTCAAGTTTACGAATCCGGCATGGGTTTTTAAATATTTCAATCGTG
>JAUUVE010000326.1 GCA_030589715.1 Desulfobacteraceae bacterium
AAAGATCCCCATGACAAAGGTTACTATCAATAAGATAAGTGGCCAAAACCACCAGACATGGGTCTGGGAGGCAGTCGCAGGAGAATTCGCAACTTGTTCCGCCCCGACAGTGCAGGTAATAGTAAAGAACAGTAAGAGCCCCAAAAGGGTTATGATCCATATCTTGGCACTGTGTCTCATCAATCGATCCCCTGCTCTACGTTTTTCTAATCCACATCAGCATGTTCGTCTCGGATTACAACATGTGCCGCAGCCTCTTTGAGAAATTTTTCACACTCAGGCACTATAAAAAAAAATAAACCTAATAGTCAAGGAACTTCCTCGCTAATCGATCATGCCGGAAAGTTCCGGTTTGCAAAAGGTCCCGCGGAGATGACACGCTCCCCGATCGGAAACTGCGTACCCAAGCCCACGCCTTTAAGGACTCTTGGGTCGTATCCGGGCGGTTCCAGCCCTTTTGGGACTGTCTGAACCTCTTTTTGACCACATTTTCTGTTTCAAAGGTGTCCCTGCCCTTGAGATCTTTTGCTTCACGAAAATGGACTCCATCAGGGGTGATAACCAGAACCGTCAACATGTCACTCCTGCCTTTTATTACAATGGCATCGTATCCGGCGGAGTCAATGGCCTCAGGGACCCTTCCCCCGGCTCGCTATAGACCGTAATGGTACCACCGCAGTTCTTGACGATTCCGTGAACCACTGATAGGCCCATACCGGTCCCTTCTCCCTTTTCCTTTGTGGTGAAATAGGGATCAACGATCTTCTCAAGAAGGTCAGGGGTCATGCTGTCGATAATCATATGACCGGCTCGAAGGACGGGGAGTCCGAAACACAATTGCCAACCTCCATATTACAGTTTGCATATCGCAAAACAAAGCGTAACCGTTCACGGGTTCAGAGGTTCACCAGGGTTCACCGAAAACAGGATGAGTACTGCTGTTATTTCAAGACGCCCTGCACTCATTTTTCTTGACTTTTCAGAGATTTTTTTATTCTATATTAGATAAATACAGATTAGCGAGGTACAGTATGCCTTCGCTCTGGCAAGTCTGGACAAATCCAACTGTCCATTCCTGGCCCCGTACCGAGATGAGCCATGGGAGACTATTGACATAAGCAAGATCTTGTTACAACCAGGGATAGTCTATGAAACTCTCCACCAGAAGTCGCTACGGCACCCGCATGATGATTGATATGGCACAGCATTATAACGAAGATGCCATTCATTTGGGAGACATAGCCAGGCGTCAGGGTATCTCCGTCCAATATTTTCAGCAGATCATAATCCCACTTAAAAGGGCAAATTATGTAAAGAGCGTGCGCGGTAGCAAAGGCGGCTATATGTTGGCTGAACACCCTTAAAAGATTACGATTGGTGAAATCGTAGCCCTGTTGGAGGGGGGAGAGCCTTACTCAATGCTCTGAAGATCCAATGGTATGCGATAAGGCCGATACATGTCTGACGCGAGATCTTTGGAAGAGGGCCGCAAAGGCCATGTACAATGAATTGGGCTCCATCACGTTACATGACCTGCTGGGGATGGGCAAAAAAGAGGAAGGAGTCTTTCTTGGCCAGGCCCAGGGTGATGTTGTCCAGCCAATTATACCTTGATGAAAGGAGGAGAGCGTGGACTTTTTTTCATTTGTTGAAGGTCCGTTATTGTGGCTTGCCTTTCTGATATTTATCATAGGCAGCCTTATAAGGGCGGCCATGTTCCTTTCCGTATCCACCAAAAAGGACAAGATCATTTACCAGCATTTTAGCTGGAAGTATGTATTTGCGACACTTGTCCGATGGATATTACCCCTGAACAAGGATTTGGCCAAAAATCCTGTATTTAGCATCCTGGGGTACATATTCCATATTTGCCTGATCATCGTGCCCATATGGTATGCGAGTCATATCACGTTATGGGAGGAGTCGCGGTTTGAATGGTCCTGGTCATCCATTCCCGATGAGATGGCCGATTGGATGACCCTTATCTTCCTGGCTATTGTCATCTTTTTCCTGCTAAGGCGTATCTTTTCGGCCGACATTCGTCTCATCTCCACCTTTTCCGATTATCTCTTGCTCATTGTGACCGCACTGCCCTTTCTTACGGGCTATTTCCTCACCCACGGGACATTGGACAGCATTGGGTTTCTGGGGGACAATATGCAGCTTCTTCACATGCTTTCAGCTGAGCTGATGCTCATATTGATTCCCTTTACCAAGCTTTCCCACTATATCCTCTTTTTCTTTTCCAGAGGAGCTTCCGGGGTTGAATTTGGCCGCAGGGGATATTCTATCTGACCAAGAAAAGAGTGTTTTCATGCGAAGGAGTTTGATTATGAGTCAAGAGATTATGGAGTTCTTAAAGCCGCGGATGGGTGCCCGCTTTAGGATGTGGCTAAATATATGCGCCCATTGCGGGCTGTGCGCCAACACATGCCATTATTATACTGCCAATGATAATGACCCCAAGATGATACCCTCATATAAGGTAAGGTTCTTAAAAGAGATACTCAGGAAGAAGGGCAAAGTGGACAAGGACTATCTCCAGAGGGTCTATGATACGGTCTACTACGAATGTAATATGTGCCGGCGGTGTACCCTTTATTGTCCCTTCGCCATTGATATTGCGTTGATGATATCCCTTCTGAGGGCCTTACTCTTCTCCCAGGGGATTGCGCCTGAAGGTCTCGTCAAGGCCATTGAGAACTACAAGGAGTTTGGTAACCAGATGGCGGTTACAGACGAAGACTGGGTTGAGACGGTAAAGTGGTGCGAGGAGGAAATGGCAGAGGAGTTGGAGGGTCTCAAGATCCCTATCGACAAAAAGGGTGCGAAGATGTTGTATACGGTCAATGCCAGGGAACCGATGTTTTATCCCCAGGACATGATGGAGGTGGCCAAGATATTCCATGTGGCGGGTGAAGACTACACCTATTGCAGCAAGCCGGGCTGGGATGATACAAACCTGTCCATGTTTTGTGGTGACCTGAAGACCTCCAGGATGATCGTTGAAAACACATTTAAGAGGGCGGATGAGCTGGAGGTAGAGCAAGTAGCCATTACCGAATGAGGCCATGCCTATAGAGCGCTTCGGTTCGAGGCGCCCACCTGGTTGGGATACACACCAAGGCAGGAGGTTGTTCACTCAGTTGAGCTGTTTCATGACTATATACGGGACGGCAGGATAAAGTTAAAGAGGAAGATAAAGGAGCCTACAACGGTCCAAGACCCCTGCAATGTGGTCCGGAGCGGAGGTTTGGCCGAGAAGAACAGGCGTCTGGCAAAATATCTCTCCGAGGACTTCCGTCCCATGAAATACCAGGGCAATTACAACTACTGTTGCACTGGCGGTGGTGGTGCCATGCCCATGGGCGGAGAGATGAGGAAACATCGTCTTAAGGGCGGTAAGGTCAAGGCGGATCAGATCCGTGACACTGGGGCCAAGGTCGTCTTTGTCCCTTGCCACAACTGTATTGATCAGATAAGAGACCTTTCAAAGGAATA
>JAUUVE010000157.1 GCA_030589715.1 Desulfobacteraceae bacterium
GAGCCCGCCCTCATGTGTGCTTACGCACTTGTGGGCCCTGAGCATATGGTCCTCGGCTCAGATTACCCCCATGTGATCGGAGATATCCAGGAAGCGATCACTTCTATCGAGGGGCTTGATATCCCTGAGGAAGAAAAGGAGATGATTTACTCGGGGAATATCCTAAGGATGATTCGCCACGAAGACTAGACATGGGACAACAGAAAATGGAAATCCTTGAGCTTTCGACTGACGTCCTGGTTATCGGCGGTGGACTGGCCGGTGCCAATACAGCTATGGCCGCGGCTGAGAAGGGGGCCAGGGTCGTGGTGGCGGACAAGGGAAATATAGATAGAAGCGGCGATATAGGCGGAGGAGTGGATCACTTTATGGCCTTTCTGAACCAAGGCCAGGAATGGGATACCCAGGACGCCTTCCTGAGCTATGTGGAAAACGTTGGTCGCGGCACCGGTCATCTCTCAATCATCGAATCGGTTTACTGCGCTGAACTGACCGATGCCATTGATCGAATGGCCCGCATAGGCAATCCGCTTACCCAGGCAGACGGATCATTTTACAGAACCCGGTCCATGGGCCAGCCTGGCCCTTACTGGATTAACTTCAACGGGAAAAGGCTAAAGCCCCGGCTGGGCAAGGCGGTGCGCAAGCTTGGTTGCACTGTTTTGGACAAGGTTATGATGGTGGACCTCCTGACTCATCAAGGGGCGGTAGTGGGTGGATTAGGTTTCCACGTCCGTAGTGGAAATTTCTACGTCATCCAAGCCAAGGCCACGGTCATAGCCACAGGCAATACAAATCGTCTGTACGAAAATCCACGGATAAACCCCTTTAACACGTTGCTTTGTCCCTTTGATACGGGTGATGGCCAGATCATGGCCCTAAAGGCAGGGGCGGCCCTTACCAATATGGAGTATATGCGAATGACCCTGCTCCCCAAAGGTTTTGCTGCCCCCGGTTTTAATGCGCTGGTGGGGATGGGGGGGCGTTTTCTGAATGGACTGGGTGAGTATTATATGGAGAAGCACCATACCATGGGTAACCGGGCCCCGCGCTATGAGGTGGTCTACTACACCCTGGAGGAGATTCGAAAGGGCCACGGCCCGATCTATATTGACTGCCGACATCTCTCCCAGAAGGACCTGGATCATCTCAGGGCTAGTCTGGGTTATGACAAGGATACATTACCCGACTATTTTGACCAGAGGGGAGAGGATTTGGGCTCGAAGCCGGTGGAAATCACGGTTTCCGAAGGTATGCAGGCAGGTCCCACCGAGGTTACCGGGAGTGGTGTAAAGATCGATAAAAACTCGGCATCCACAGTGCCGGGGCTCTTTGCATGCGGGGACGCCTCCGACCACAACCGATGTGTACACGGTGCTGTTGCAGGGGGCTATAAGGCCGGCAAATCGGCCGCCTCTTACGCCCTGGGCCTCAAACGCGTTGATTCGCACCCGAAATCCCTTACCCGCGAAGAAATCGATCGATTTGTGGCGCCGCTTTATCGTTCTTCAGGATATCCCTACCGCCAGATTGAGGATCCCATTCGTAAAATCATGGCAGAACATGTGGGCCCCATGCGCTCGGCAAACTCCCTGAGGGTAGGTCTTAAAAAACTCGGAGATATAGAACGTTACCTGGATGAAATGAAGGCGAATGATCTCCATGAACTCATGCGTACCAACGAGACGCGTTCCATCCTCTCTGTTGGCAAAATCATGGCCACCACCGCCCTTTTCCGAACCGAGAGCAGAAACAAGCCTTATCACCACCGCCTCGATTTTCCAAAGACCGACAACACAAACTGGTGCGGTTTGGTGGTTGTTCAAAGGGAGGGAAATGAGCTCTCCTGTTCTTTTGAGGCCACCACGTAACGATTTTACCTCAGGATAACCAGCATTTCCCGGGAGGGAAAGAGATGCCACCCATCTTTGACATTAAAAAGTGCTCTGGTTGCGGTTTGTGCGATTCCATCTGTATGGCAGATGCCATATACCTAAAAGATTATGAAGAGAAGGAGATCCCCTTTCTCAAATATCCGGATGAATGCTGGCACTGCGGGTCCTGCCGACAGGACTGCCCCGAGGGAGCAATTTCAATCCAGTTCCCTCCCGACATGTTAAGCATATGATGCTTTTGAACCGCTGATAATCCCTTAACAGGTTTAACCGAGGAGTATAATGCAAATGCCCTCAAGCCCCGATTTATCCCTGGATCGGATGTCAAAAGGTAAGATCCCGGGTAAGGAGAGCGGCATAGAGGTGCGAAAGACTATCTGTTCTATCTGCAATCCCCTCTCCCACTGTGGCATCGATTCATACGTAAGGCATGGAGTCGTCATAAAGGTGGAAGGGACAAAGGAAAACCCCCACAACGAAGGGACGATCTGTTCAAAGGGTGCAGCCAGCAGACAGTATATCTATCATCCGGATCGGATCCGCACCGCGCTCATCAAAAAAGGGGACAGGGATTCAGGGCAATTTGAACCAATTTCCTGGGAGGAGGCCTTGGATATTATCGCGAATCGCCTCCTTGGGATTAAGGTCGAAACCGGGCCGGAATCGGTGGCCTTTTATGCCGGATACCCCAAATGGATGCGACCGTTCTTGAAACGGTTGGCCCACAGCTTTGGCTCCCCTAACTATTGCTCGGAGTCGAGCACCTGTTCTGCGGGAGCCCTGATGGCCTCCAAGTTGAATTACGGTGTTGCAGGACGTCCTGAGATTGAAAAGTCCAGGTGCCTCCTGGTCTGGAGCACCAACCCATTTTATTCCAATACTTCGCCCGCGAGAAAACTCCTGGAGGTAGTAGAGAGGGGGGTGAGGATCATCGAGGTTGGCCCCCTGATTACACCACTCACTGCTCACGCCCATATCCATCTCCGGATCCGTCCCGGGACCTCAGGGGCCCTCGCTCTGGGAATGGCACATGTCATTATTGAAGAGGGGCTCTTTGACAAGGATTTTGTGAGAGACTGGACTGTAGGATTTGAGGAATATAGGGTATACGTCCGAGAATTTCCATCTCACGTTACAGAGCAGATCACCGGTGTCTCAGCAGCACTGATCAAGGAGGCAGCAAGACTCTATGCCACCACAAAACCCGCAGGTATGCTCAACGGCCCCAACGCCACGGTACATCATACAAACGGGATACAAAACCATCGTGCACTCACCGCCCTCATCGGTCTTACCGGCAACTTTGATACCGAGGGGGGCAACTATGTAAACCCCCCTTCCTATCTCTATGTACCTAACGGAGTCGTGACCAGGCAGCACCAGTTTGAGCAGTCTCGGCCCTGGGAGGAGATGCCTCCCCGAATAGGGCAGGATCTCTACCCCGCCTGGTGCCAGCTGATCCCCGAAGCCCAGGCCATACACCTCCCCTCTCAGATAAGGACTCGGAGCCCCTATCCCGTTCGTGCAATCCTGGCCTTCGGGATGAATCACCGCATGTGGCCGGGGTCGGATTCTATGCGGGAAGGTTTGAAGATGCTGGACTTTCTGGTGGACGTGGACCTGTTCATGACCGATACGGCCCGTCTGGCAGACCTGGTGTTGCCTGCATGCAGCTCATTTGAAAGGAGTGAGCTCAAGTTTTATCCTGAACAGTATGCCATATGGACCAGTCCCGTTATTGAACCCCTGGGGGATTCGCGTCCTGATATCGACATAATTCTCGATCTTGCCGCCAGATTGGCCCCTGACGACCTCTTGCTCCAAAAGGGCTATGAAGATTGCATGGACTGGATACTGGGGCCGGCCCATCTCAAGGTGGCGGACCTCAAGAGGTATCCTGGAGGATATGAACTAAAGGATATCCGGATGCCTCCCTATCGGAAGTATGAAAAGTCCGGCTTTTCCACCCCCTCCGGCAAAATGGAATTCACCTCCTTGATCCTGAAACAGGCGGGGCTCGATCCCCTTCCACGGTATCAGGAACCCAGGCTCAGCCCCCGCTCAGCCCCGGATCTTGCCAGAGAGTTTCCCTTGATTCTCACCACGGGTGCGCGTCTTCCCATGTATGTCCACTCCAGGACATTCCGCGTCCCCTGGCTCAGGAGCCTCCACCCTGACCCCACGGTGGACATCAACCCAGTGGATGCCGAGGAACGGGGGATATCACCCGGTGACTGGGTTGCCTTGTCCACATCCAGGGCTTCTATCCGTGTCAGGGCCAATCTGACCGAAATCGTACCCCCTGGAACGATCAACATCTACCACGGCTATCCCGGGGCCGATGTCAATCAATTGATTGAACCGGACTATGTGGACCCCATATCGGGTTACCCTGGATTCAAATCCCTTCTCTGCGAAGTGAGAAAAACCACCTGAGAATCCAGGAGTTGGCCCATTCCGGCCCCTCCAATCCCGGATCATCCCGGTTAAAGAGCTTCATTTATCAGCCTGAGAGCACGAATCAAATCCAATACCTTCTGTTTGGATAAGGCCTATAGGAAAGGAGGGTATGATTCAAGATCCCACCTTCAGGGGAGGTGGCCCCGGCAATTGCGAGGATCGGCCTTCCGCCCAGTGACTAAAAAAAGGGTGGAGAGGATGGAAAGAGTATGGAAGAAGCATTCCATGCCTGCTGCTTCTTGACACAGAAGGGGGGTTATTTTATGCTTTCCTAAGTCAAGGCTCAAGAAGGCGGGCTTAGATGAAAAGCCACGTCAACAAAGCCGGCACCCAACAACCTCTCTTTCACGGAAGGAGTTCGGCCATGAAGACGGTCAATTACTTTATACAGACAGTGATTTTGGCATTTCTTTTCGGTCTAATGATACCGCTATCTTCCTATGGAAGGGTGAGTGAGTCCACCGCGGGCGATCAGATAGCCGTTCGAAAGGTGGTCCTCTACAAGAGCGGTGTGGGCTATTTTGAGATGCGCGGTACGGTTAAGGGGGGCGAGGCTGTTAGGCTCTATTTTAGGCGTAATCAGATGAACGACCTGCTTAAGAGTTTGACTGTCCTCAACCTCAGCGGCGGAAAGATAAGTAGTATTGTTTATGACAGTACCAAGACCGTCAAACAACTGTTGAGTGATTACACCTTTAATCTCAAAAGGGGGCATGGTCTACCCCAGGTCCTTCGACAGCTCCAGGGCAGCGAGATTGAGCTTATGACGGGCAGTAGGACCACAAAAGGGACCATAATGGGCGTTGAAAAACGGATCGCTATTGAGGATGATGCCGAGATTCCCACCTTTTATTTGAATATAATGGACAATAAGGGCGATTTGCGCAGCTTCAATACCGATGAGATTACAGCGGTAAGGTTTCTGGATAAAAGGCTCAACCGGGACATCAAACGTTATTTGGAAATCCTGTTTCAGAGGTACCGCAGGGACGAAAAGGCGGTTACGGTCACCGCATCGGGTCAGGGCGAGCAAGAACTCTTCGTAAGCTATGTGATCGAAGTCCCGGTATGGAAGGCCACATATCGTATTGTACTCCCAGGGCAGAGTGAGGGGGGCAAACCCTTTCTTCAGGGTTGGGCCATTGTGGATAACGTGAGCGGAGATGACTGGAATGGAGTGCAGCTTTCCCTGGTAAGCGGCTTACCCATCTCGTTCATCCAGAATCTTTACGACCCCATATTCAAAAAACGACCTGTGATTGAAATTGAAGAAGAGGTGGCATTGGCACCCAGTATCCCGGAAGCTGCCATGCGCAGGAAGAAAATGAGGAAGGCCAAAAAGGTACGGCCCCCTACGCCTCGGGCGGCGGCAATGCCAATGAAATCCCTCAGTATAGCCGAGGATCTGGAAACCAGACGTCCCGTGGAGGTGAATCTTGAAGATAGGATGCGAGACCTAAAGGCCGAGGTGGTTACCCGGGAGGTGGGAGACCTGTTTGAATACAAGATTGATCATCCCGTGACAATAGCGCGAAATCA
>JAUUVE010000403.1 GCA_030589715.1 Desulfobacteraceae bacterium
ATTCCTGATCATCTTTGAGGAAATGTTTGTGGTATTCCTCTTCGGTCAGATACTGCTTCATGAGGCGGGTGACGAGATTGAAAAGTTCTTCCATGTCCTCCTGCGACATACGGCACCTGATGAGGGCCATAAGTTCGTCTTCTGAAAACCTTTGGAGGTAGTAGGTGATAGTACATTCATCTACCTCCCGGCTGAGACCGAAACCCACTAGACCGTCATACTCTTGGATAAAGCGGTGTGTGCTTTTTGACATGATAACCTCTTGCCCTTGCTCATAATGCAGGCGTTCACAGGTTCAGAGTTCAGGGTTACCTTTCTTGTGCATGGATGAACCCCAGATAAATAGGCTTCGCATTTAACGGGGTAAACCTGCTGCATCCTGAACTTGCCCCTTCAAGCCGGAGTCAGGGCAGACAGGTTTTCGGTGAACGGTTACCTTACAATGACATCGGGGGGCTAGATCGTCACCATTATTGTCTTTTAACTGCTGTATAGTTTTTCTCTACGACAGACCCTACAACCACTGTATCCACGGCAGGGTGTGGGCCTCGGAGCAACAGGTCGGTCAGTTCCCTTGCCTTCTGGTGGTCGCGAAGGAGGTCTAACTTGTTCAAGAATGCAACCCGTCTGGCTGAGCAGGGCGTATTCTTGAAGAGCCCTTCAGTCGATCTAAAGACCTTGGCAATGGCATTAGGGGTGAGCATCAGGCCTTGCTTGAGACCGGTAACCTTTTCATAGAGGGCGGGTCTAAAAACAACCTGAGGCCCAAGTTGTTTACCGATGGCCTCCAGGCCCATTATAGCGACCACAAGGCTTACTGAGGAGGGGATTACGGGTTCGTGGGCCGCCGGTGCCTTGAGAGGGCGGCCAGCCGAGCCATCCGCCTCCAGTATCAGATGGTCAACCAGGGGGTCTTTGAAAAGGGAGTCTGCCAGTTGAGGACTTACTCCCTCCACCTTCCCTGAGTCTAAGAGTCGCTGGGCCACAAAGAGGGATCCATAACTTTTAAGCCCCTCTCTCAGCCTTTGATGCCAGGAGGAATCAGAGGAGCAAAGGATTACGCAAGGGAAACGTTGTGCCTCCTTCTGCGAGAGTTTTGTGGTGGTTGTCGTGACGACCCTTGCCCCCCCCCGTTTCAGCTCTTTGGCCAGCGCCTCCATCAGACTCGTCTTGCCTCCCCCGCCTACGAGGGCCACGTGTTCCCTTGGCCCCAGACCCAAGGCAGAGGTAAGATCCTTTGCCATTATTTGTTCCTTAGGACCCGGCTGTCCCCAACCCTGACCGTTACCTGAGACCGGTCAAAGTACTCTATTAGAGGTATGACATACTTCCGGGAGGCGCCCGTCATGTCTTTGAACTGGGGGGTGGTTATTTCTCCATGTTGTTTCAGGAAGTTTACCAGCCTCTCCCGGAGCTCCGCTACCGCATTGCTGTGAAAATACAGGTCTTCCTTGATCTTGAGCAGGACCCCATCCTTGAGCATGACTCCAAGGACCTCGGCCCCTGAGTTTCCAGGAAATTTATCCTTCAGCTCCTTAAAGTAGGGCGGCTGGAGCCCGCTTTTCAGGTAGGTCTCTTCCAATTTATGCCGTACTTTTTGTTGGTCCTGGGCCAGGGTCACCTGATGATCTTTAAGACGAACGTTCTCTTTTTCCAGGACAATGCTTCCATCCCTGGCAAGCTGGTTCATGATATAGTTGAACAGTTTGGGGTTGTGCTTGCCTGCGGTCCTTGAGCGGAGCTCTTCCTTGAGGAGACCCACCTTCAGGGGAAAATCTTTGTGATATTGGGCGATGGTCCCCACGATCTCTTCCCTGGCCATTCTCAGGAGGTCTTCGTGTATGAGGACTCTACGCTCCTTGTCATACTGGATGATTTTCTTTTGGGCCTTAAGGCCCGTTAGGGCCTCATCCAGTTTTTTCTTGCTGGTGTTTGCCAGAAAAGAGAGTTCCGTCTCTTCCAGACCCTGAAAGCGCCCCATAGAAACAAACAGTTCAATAACCTCCTTCAGCTCCCCTTTGTGGAGTAGCTTTAAATCTGAGAGGACGGTCTCTGAGAAACGCTTTTTCTTCTTCGGCATGGGGTTAAGGACCTCACCACCCCCTATGGTCCGCACCGGGGAATAGCTCCTGAGGACATAGCGGTCACCCCTCAATACGGTGGTGGGTTCGTCGAGCCTGATCTGGGCAAGACAGGTTTCACCGGGCTCCAGTTCATCCCTGTCCAGTAAAACAAGGGTGGAGATGACCTCTGAGGTTCCATTATGGAAGCGCACCTTGGCCCTATTTTTGAGCTTGCGGGGCGCGCTTGGCAATAGGTCGAGGATCACGTCGACCATATAAGTGGGCCTGAGGGAGTCTTTGGTTGCAACGATATTACCCCTGCTTAGAATGGTCCTTTCAACGCCCTGGAGGTTGATTGCGGTCCTCAGGCCGGCTTGTACCTCGTTGACCTCTTTGTTGTGTACATGGATCCCTCTGATCTTGGCGTTGGTTCCCTGGGGATAGATGGTGATTTCATCGCCTGTGCGGATCTTCCCCGAGACAGTGGTCCCTGTAATCACGGTACCAAAGCCCTTCATGGTAAATACCCGGTCGATGGGAAGCCTAAAGAGGTGACCCATCTCCCGTTCGGGGATTTCCTGAATCAGCTTGTCAAGGGCCTGAACCAGCTCCTTGATCCCTTGGCCCGTCAGGGATGATACCTCGATGATGGTAGCTTTGGCCAGAAAGGTAGCCGCAAGGTATTCGGTGACGTCTTCCCTTGCAAGCTCCAGCCAGTCAGATTCCACCATG